>NZ_JAAHGK010001481.1:0-1712 GCF_010672505.1 Okeania sp. SIO2B9
TAACCTAGTTAGGTAATCAGCTTATAATCTCCGATTTAACGGGAGAGAACTTCACCAAAAAATTGGGTTTGAAGCCTCCCCCTTCTTGGACGACTTTTTAGTTTTTTTTTCAATCAAAGTGTATCAACTGTGGCGCAAAACACGATCGTGATACCAACGCAGCGACTAATATATTTGTCGCCGGAGGGCATTCGGAGACATTAAACAGATTTGGAGGCAAGCGTAAGACTAGCGTCAAGTTAGCAGGATCCTGTGAAATGTCAACCCACCAAGGAGCTTCGGCTAGGTAGGAATCCCTGTACCTTTTAGGCCGGGGAGTATGTCAAACTGCATATTAAATCAGTAGTCAGAAATATTGATAGAATGACTGAAAATATAGCTTTTGAATAGAATCTGGCAGAGGTAGATTCTGGCAAAAGCTAGAATTAAATATATAGAATTAAAAATCTCATGACTTTGGCCCAAGCACTGGAACAAGAGTGGAAAACCAAACTTCAGGAAGACTACCCAAACCATAGCTCAGATGTCCACAAAAGTATTATTTGCTGGCTATTGGGGAATAATCCTAGTCGCTTAGACGAGCTGACTCCTACTCAAAGGGCAATGGCATCTAAAGGCAGAGAGTTTCTTTATCGAATTCTAAAACAAAGATATTTGGACATTCCGCCAGAGCGAGCTTATCGAAACTTACTGCAACGCTTGAGTGGCCTAGTGATGCTGCGACAAAAAATACGAGCATGGGTAAATACCAGTCGCGATCGCCAACGAAGTGTAATAGATGTCCTACAGGAAGTGATCCAAGAGATGCTCAATAGCGATCGCTACCTACAGCAACAAATGGCCAAAATCAGTGAATGTACAAAAAATCCTAATCTCCGCAACTCTCTATTATTAGCGAGTGTAGAAGAATATTGTATTAGACCGATTCGCAATCAGCCATTACTGGTATATAGATTTGTTAATTATCTACGTCGAACTCAAAGAGGTGGCCTAACTCAAGTACCTGTAAAAGAATGGGTTAAATTAATCTCGGAAGATATTAGTCCTGGTGATACGGAAGACCGAGTGAGTTTGCTGGATGCTGTAGTGACTTCAGGGTATCAAGATACTGAAGAAATGGAGCAACAACATTTACTTCGCTCTAAAGTCCAGGAGGAATTTGAGAAATATTTGGTGGAAAAAGTTGATTCCAAGGCAGCAGAATGGTTAAAGCTTTATCTTCGAGGCAATACTCAAGAGGAAATTGCTCAAGCTTTAGATATGCCTATCAGACAAGTATATAGGTTACGAGAAAAGGTCAGTTATCATGCAATTCGTGTTTTTGCGGTTAAACAACAACCAGAATTAGTAGCTAGTTGGTTAGAAATTTCTCTGAATGAGCATGGCTTAGGTTTGACTTCTCATCAATGGCAAGAATATTGGCAAAATCTTAATCCTCAACAACGTCATTTAATTGAAGGCTTAAAATCAGGTACCAGTTTAGAGGAAATTGCTAAACACTTAAACTTGAGAATTAACCAAGTTGTTAGTGAATGGACTAAACTATACTTATCTGCTCAATCCTTACGAAATAGTTCTTAGCCCCAATCAAGACTAAGATTGTAGCTAGGATAATTTAACCAAGATTATTCAAATATTAATTGAGTCTGTAAATTTTTAGGATAATATAGTGTTAATAATTAGCGTATCAAATATTTAAGTTTTGAGATACT
>NZ_JAAHGK010001482.1:0-1712 GCF_010672505.1 Okeania sp. SIO2B9
TCCAGGAATATTCCGTCGGTGGTCTTTTTATGAGCCTAGCATCAGTTCTGATTGAAATTTTCGAGTGTCCTGTCCAGATAAACTCGTGGGATGGTCTCTTTTTTTAGCCTAGTATTAATTAATTTTAAAATTGACATATTTTGTTTATTTAGGTTTCCGCGTTCCACAACATGCCGATGTATCTCTCGAGGGACGCCTGGGTTGACCAGATCGTCTCCGTGGTGGACTCCTGCCTCTATTATGGTTTTAAACAATTAGTTAAAGCTGCTAGAACAAATAAAAAAGAAGTGATTGTTCGTTCTAATTTAACAATTTATTTTGTTAAAGGATTTGCAGATATTCCAGAATATTGTGCTGACAATCAACTGAGAATTGTGGCATCATTGCCTTGTTATTTAGAAGATAATGTCGATAAAATGCGCGGTTATGGCGTTTATAGTGAATCAATTAAAGCATTGCAATGGTTAAACAAATTAGGATATGGAAAAGATCGACATCTTATCTTAGATTTAGTTTATAATCCTCCCGTTCCAAAGAAAAATAAATTTACCCTTCCTCCTAATCAAAAAAATCTAGAGGAAGATTATAAAAAATATTTAGAAGAGAATTTTAACATCTACTTTAACCAACTTCTTACAATTACCAATTTACCCATAGGTAGAACTAAGCTATATCTGCAAAATAGAAAAATATATCAGCCTTATCTAGATTTTTTGGAGTCAAATTTTAATTCTGAGACTGTAGAAAATTTAATGTGTCGAAATGAATTATCAATTGATTATTTAGGTAATGTCTATGACTGTGACTTTAATCAGATGGAAAAGATCCCAGCTCAAACTAACAAAATTGAAAAAATCACAGTAGCTAAGTTATTAGAAGCTAATAGTTTAGACATAATTGAACAAGTGCAGACAGAAAATTATTGTTACGGTTGTACAGCAGGTTGTGGCTCTAGTTGCAGTGGGTCATTAATATAATTTAGAGCAAGTAAAAAATATAGTTTAAATTAATCCCCAAGCTACTACTAAAGGATTAATTTAGAGATGTTTAATTTCCTGAATTCCCAAATCTATGATAATATCTAAATTAGCAATACTATATATTACTAACTTATATACAAAGCCAGCAAATTATCACAAGAATAATGCTAGAAACATCACTAAACTTATCCCCTACTTATATGGCAGCAAGCTTTCAGGCACTTTCTGACCCATTACGAATTAAAATATTAGAACTGTTGCGTACACAAGAACTATGTGTGTGTGATATATGCGATCGCCTTCAAGTTTCTCAGTCCAAACTATCTTTTCATCTCAAAAATCTCAAAGAAGCTGCTTTAGTTAAAAGTCGCCAGGATGGTCGTTGGATATATTACAGTCTTAATTTATCTCAACTTGAAAGTTTAGAAAAGTACCTATCAGAATATCAAAAAATTAGCCCCTTACCAGCTCACCTTTGTGTCAATAATGATTAACTGAAATGCCTGATTATTTCAGTTATCAGTTAACAGTTATCAGTACCTCTACAATCAGGATGCTTGGCATAAGAAATATTCTCTTTTTTTTCCCTTAAAAGGGGAGGCGCATACCCACAAATTTTTCAGTAAAATTTGGCAGCAAATCTGAAAATCAGGGTAATACTAATATCATCACCGCTTAATTAAAAATCCAAAAAATTCTATCCAATCCTCATTTTGTCTTCTCTTTTTTCCA
>NZ_JAAHGK010001483.1:0-1711 GCF_010672505.1 Okeania sp. SIO2B9
TAGGGGCTTTCTGTTTCATAGCACCCGCCCTCCGAGACTTGCTCCCTTCGGGCCTTACGGTCGCTCCACAGACTGACACTGCCTGCCCGGCAGCCAAAATATTTATACTAGCGTTGATATCTCTATCGTGGTGAGCTGAACATTCTGGGCAATCCCACTCTCTAATATCAAGAGGCAATTTCTCAACCACATGACCACAATTAGAACAACGTTTAGAACTGGGAAAATATCTATCAATTTTAATTAGTTCCCGGCCGTACCATTCTGCTTTGTATTCTAATTGCCTGACTAATTCTCCCCAATTTGCATCACTTATTGCTTTAGCTAACTTATGGTTTTTTACCATATTCTTAACTGCTAAGTCCTCAACTACAATAGTTTGATTTTCTCTAATTAATTGAGTGGTTAGTTTATGGGTATAGTCAAGCCTTGAATCTTTGATTTTTGCGTGTATCCTAGCTACTTTCAGTCTAGCTTTCTGGTAATTATTAGAGCCCTTGGTTTTTCGGCTGAGTGATTTTTGAGCTAACCTCAGTTTCTTATACAGTTTATTAAAATACTTAGGGTTGTTGACTTTTGTGCCATCACTTGTGGCAATGAGACTACTAATACCAACATCAACACCAACTCTTTTTTTGAGTGGTTTGAGTTGGAAATCTCTGTTGTCGTTAAATCTCAAACACACAGACCATCTACCAGAGGGGTCAAGTTTGACTGTAATTGTACTAGGTACACAACCTGGTGGTAATTCCCTACTCCATCTAATCGGTAATGCTTCAGCACATTTAGCTAGGTATACTTGACCATTTTTCCACGTGAATGCTGCTTTGGTAAATTCAGCACTTCCACCATTACGTTTTTTCTTAAAGTTTGGGTATTTAGTCCGTCCACTAAAAAAGTTAGTAAAAGCTGTTTGTAGATGTCTCAAACTTTGCTGTAATGGTACACTGCTGACTTCAGTGAGAAACTCTAAGTCCTCCTGTTTTTTCCAGCTTGTCAGCATGGCCGAAGTTTGCTTGTATCCTACACGCTCCTGTTTCTCGTACCAAGCTTGAGTTCTGGCTGCCAAGGCTTTGTTGTAGATGAGTCTCACGCACCCCAAAGTTCTCCTCAACAAGTTTTCTTGTTCTGGAGTAGGGTAGAATCTAAATTTATACGCTTTCTCAACCATCTACTACTTACTTATCCAACACTTACAGTTTAATATATTATGTGTAAAACCGCAATCTGGTTGCGATTCATCCCGACGCTTCCTTGTCAGGAAAGCGCGGGTCTTCTCGCAACATTTAGATAAATATTCCACCTTGAGGCTGCAAAACTCTTTTAACTTCTTGAAAGAAAAGTAATGGCTCTGATAAATGGTGAACAATACTGTTAGAAATTACCATGTCAAAACTATGTTCTGAATAGGGTAATTTTTTGGCATCTACTAACTCTAATTTGACCTGGGATTGTAATTTTGCTTTTTCAATATTTCTCTCTCCAATAGTCAGCATATTTTTTGATAAATCAATGCCAATTATTTGCCATTCTGGTTGTTGCTGACATATTAATATCGGTATTCTGGCAGTACCAGTACCGACATCAAGAACTAATCCTTTTTTTGGGCCGATTTCTATAGAACTTTCTGCAAAAGCTTGATTAAATCGGGAGAACGTCGGGGAAGGGAAGAAGTTAGAACTCGGTTGTTGGCGGTTCATGTAAAAAAAAA
>NZ_JAAHGK010001484.1:0-1711 GCF_010672505.1 Okeania sp. SIO2B9
GGTATTTGTCACTTATCAATGAGTGAAATCAAAATACCTGTAATTGTAGAAACTGTAATCGAAGTCAGGATAGTACCTGCTACTAGCTGCTATATAATTGAAGTAGTGTATGAAAAAGCAAATCAGCCACAAATACACTCAACATATGTAGCCGGCATAGACTTAGGGATTGACCGATTAGTTGCTCTATCTACAAACAAGCCTGGTGTTAAGCCTATGCTTGTTAACGGGAAGCCACTAAAAAGTGTTAATCAGCTTTACAACAAGCGAAAAGCCAAGTATCAAAGTCATCTCAAAGGCAACAGAAAAAGCAGTCGTAAGATTGAGGCGTTAACCTATCACCGAAATCGTTTTGTAGAGAATTATCTGCATAACACCAGTAAATTAGTTGTCAATTATTTAGTGACTAATAATATTGGTACTGTAGTCATAGGCAAAAATGATAACTGGAAACAAGGTGCAAATATAGGCAAAAAAAACAACCAAAATTTTACCCAAATACCACATGATAAGCTACTCAAGCAAATTACTTATAAATGTCAGCTAGCAGGAATCAAGGTGATTGAAACAGAGGAAAGCTATACAAGCAAAACATCTGCTCTTGACCTAGAGCAACCAATAAAACATGAAACTTATAGGGGTAAACGAGTCAAACGTGGTTTATTCAGGAGTGGAACTGGTATAGTGATTAATGCCGATGTTAATGGCAGTCTTCAAATAATTAGAAAGAAATTCCCAGAGGCATTTAGTGCCGAGGGAATAGTGAGCTGTGCCGTACAGCCAGTATTGGTTAATCCAATATCAAGATAAAAGCTGTTACGATTTTCTACAGTTTTTTTCGTACGGTTCTTCCGTATCGTTACACTGAATCAAAATACAATGGCTTTCGCCCATCTCTAAATTACTATCAATAATATCAATATACAAAATACATTGATGAATGGGTTTGTCATAAATGAGCGTGTTTTCTGGGTTAGGAAGTTTCATAACTTTTCTCAAACATTCTTTTCTGGTTTATTTAACTTTAAGTTTGACCATACATTGATTTTAACAGTAGCGATCGCTTATCAGCTAAATAAACTAGAATCTACTTTAAAAAAATCCCCTAATATTTTAGCTTGTTCAGTATTAATCTCACTTCTCCCATTAATCAACTCAATTACTATACCCTCCGAGCCAATAATTTCGACTAAATTTTCAAGTTTTACTCCCTGTTGTTCCATCAAAAATCGTAACATTGAATCAGGAGTTGATGCGGAACCTGGATGATAAAAATCTTGCTCAAACTTTTCAATTAAAACAATTAATAATTCATACAAAGTTTCTTGCTCTGGAGTAAGATTTTGAACGTGCATTAGTTCCTCTACTACTGCCAGTGCTTTTTCATTTTCCTCCTCTGTTTTTATTAGCTTGGGCTGATATTTAACTAATAACTCACTATATTTTTTTGAACTAAAAGTAAGGGTCATTTTTCCAATACTCCTTATCGTATTCTGCATGGGTAAGAATGTATTTAATATAAATCAATTGTCTTTGATAATCAATGCTAACAATTAAACGATATTTATTGCCCTTAATATTAAAAACTGTAAAATTACCAACTGCCTCTGCTGAAGGAAAAACGGATTTTACCTCAATCAAATTTGACCAATTAGCCTTGCTGGCAACTTTATACCAATTATCTAAAGTATCACTCGAATTGCTATGGTTA
>NZ_JAAHGK010001485.1:0-1710 GCF_010672505.1 Okeania sp. SIO2B9
AATAAAAAAACTGAAACTCTTACCTGTTCCCTGTTCCCAGTTAAGTGTTCCCTAAAAAGCAGTAAGATTTTTGACACGAATAAAATAGGATTGCTATAGCTAAAGATCGTAATCATTATTTTTCATAAAGTGATGTAGCAATCACTACTAAAATCATAATAAATAAAGTTTAAATAAATCAGAAACTTTAGGATTTTAGGCTGGAGATAGTGAGATAAAATATTAAGTAATAGCTCCCATACCAACTTAATTTGTAATTGGTTTTAGGAGTTAGTCAAAAAACTGTATTTGTTGTAGTTATATATTAATCAGAGGTTAAGCCATGACTAGCATCGTCAAATCTCCCCTAAACAAAGAACAAACTACAACCTGGTTAAGAGGACTAATGACCGTTGCTTATGCTGATGGGGAATTAGATGTGACAGAGAAAGATTTATTTGACCACTTTAGTCACGAAGAGTTTGCTTCTAAAATTGAAATCTCAGAATTACAACCCATTAATCCAGATGATTTAGCTAGGGTACTGGGAGAAAATCCTACCATAGCAGAAAATTTTATGAGAACTGCGGTAATGGTAGCCTTGGCAGATGGAATTTATTCTATTACTGAGGATGACATACTTCATAGATACTGTAACGCTTTAGGACTAAAGGTTAAAGCTTTAGATGCCCTGAGAAAAAATCTGGAAAAAGCCAAGGAACAAGCAACAGAAGATGATTTAGACAGTTGGATTGAAGAAACAGAACATACTGGCACTTTCATTATTCCCCACGACACCGAACATTATCAAACTGTACTCGCTCCGATCAAAGACTGGTTGGATGGATGGGATATCCATGACCCAAAAGTGGCTCACATGGTATGTAAAATGATTCCCCCTCAATGTCCTTTTGAGCGAGATATTGTGATTTTTGGTAAGAAAGTAGCCCACATTCCAGCTATGTGTAAACTTAATCCACTTTACGACCAGTTGGTTGGTATGCGTTTTCGTGCTTTATCTTATTTGGCAGATGAATGTCAGGAGGATGTGTCTAAGTATTGTTGATGAACTGACAAGAAACTTTCTTCCTCTCTTCCTTCTTTTTTCCTATTTCCTACTGACTCCTGAATTCTGACTTCTAGCAAAAAACTGAATCGCCGACAAAGATACGGTCAGGGGTTCTATAGATATATCGAAGCGATCGCTCAGGTGACAAATCACCTCACCCAAATCTCATTGTGTGAAGCTCTAGAAAAAAATGGTGGAATGTGGTGTTGCATCTCCAAAAAAATTGGGATAAGATGTAATCATTGGGGGTTGCTCGCCCTTATTCATGATTTTTTATTCAACTAAAAATCAGCATTACCTCTCAATGATTATATATATGAAGCGATCGCTCAACTGACAAATCAGATCACTCAAATCTCATTGTGTGAAGCTTAAAAAAACGATGGAATTGAGTCTTGTATCGCAATTTTTTTTGAGATACAATATAAGCATTGGGAGTTGCTCGCCCCTATACATGACTTTTTATTCAACAAAAAAAACAGCATTTGGGATAAATGATAAATAGAGATATAGGAGCGATCACTCAACTGACAAATCACCCCACTCAAATCTCATTGTGTGAAGCTTAAAAAAAATAGATGGAATTGAGTCTTGCATCTCCAAAAAAATTGCGATACAATATAAGCATTGGGGGTTTTTCGCCTCTAAGCATGACTTTTTAA
>NZ_JAAHGK010001486.1:0-1703 GCF_010672505.1 Okeania sp. SIO2B9
CCCTCATCTTTGTAATTCTTTCTCCTCCTGACTCCTGTCTCCTGACTCCTGAGGACTCCTAACTTAACCATTCTATGGCTGTTTAACCGGATTTGATATTACCTATCCCACACTTTGCACTCTGCACTACCAATTAATCATCATAACCCCCAGAGTTCTAATTTACTCTAGGGGTTATGGTGATGTTAAAATTTTCCCGAGTCAAAATATTACTATTGCTTGATTTATATCATGTCCGCTTAATTAGTAGAGTTGTTGGGAATTAAGCTAAAAAAATGGCTAAAACCCTTATTGATCAAGGTTTATAGCGTTTTCAGCCCGAGAATCATGAAAAGCTTATTCTATAAGGTTTTGAGCATTGTTCAATTGTTATTTCCCAACAACTCTAGTGATAATACAGTTTTTAAGTGGTAGGTGGTAGGTGTAAATTTAAGAGGGAAGACTTGATAGGAGTGGAAATTTGGGATATTTCTTCAACATTGAGAGGAAAACATTTTTATTATACTTAATCATCTGGACATGATATTACTGCTGATCGGTCTTTATGCCATCTCTAGCTTGCATTTCCGTCATCTCATCCATAGAATAAAGTTTAACTGATAACCATGATCCCAAAAGAATATTAATCCAACTCTTCCTCCCCAATATCCCTAATTGGAGCAGGTGCAGCTAAAGGCGATCGCAACTCTTCCACCATCTCTTGTATTTCCAATGGTGGAGGAACTGTCATCCGAGACACTACAAAAGTCACAACAAAATTCAATAACATTCCTACTGTACCGATACCCTGATCGGACAACCCCAAAAACCATGTTGGCATTCCATAGAATCTTACACCAATAATATAGATACTTGTAAACACTAGACCAACTATCATACCACTTATCGCTCCTTCCCGGTTGGTGCGCTGATCAAACACTCCCAAAATAATCGCTGGAAAAAAAGTAGCAGCAGCTATACCAACTCCTAAAGTTGCTATCTCAATCACAAAACCAGGGGGGTTGATGCCGAAATAACCGGAAAAGGCGATCGCCAATACTACCATTATTCTGCCCAACATTAATCTTTGTGACTCTGATGCTTCTGGGTTAATGAGGCGGTAGTAAACATCGTGAGCAATGGCACTAGAAATCACTAATAACAAACCTGATGCAGTAGATAAAGCAGCAGCTAATCCTCCTGCTGCGACTAATGCTATTATCCAAGGTGGCAGTTTTGCGACTTCTGGAGTGGAGAGAGTAATAATATCTGGATCCAGAATAATTTCATTAGTTTCTATATCTGGGGTCAACTGTAAACGACCGTCGTTATTTTTATCAGTGAATTCTAATAAACCTGTATTTTCCCACTTTGTCGCCCAGTCTAACTGTTGCACCTCCTCCATAGTTTTGTTGTGTAAACTCTCAATTAAGTTGTATCGCGCAGAAGCAGCTAAAGCAGGAACAGTTGTAGAAAAAATGGCAATAAATAATAATGCCCAACCTACAGAATATCTGGCTGCTGTCACGTTAGGTACAGTATAGAAACGAACAATAACGTGGGGTAAACTAGCAAGACCCACCATGCCGGAAATAGTTATGAATAGAACATCTAGCATAGTTTTTTGACTGAAGGCAGCAGTATATTCTGGAAAACCTAAGTCAACCTGAACTTGATTCAGTTTTTCTACAATATCTCCAAAGGTAAAAGCGAATTGTGGAATC
>NZ_JAAHGK010001487.1:0-1702 GCF_010672505.1 Okeania sp. SIO2B9
AACTGGAACAGGTATATTCATATTTATTGTTGCGACTTATATCTATTCTCCCAAACTTAATTTTCCTATAATTTCTCACCCTTCACCCCCTCAACCTATTCCTATTCCACAACAAAAATTTCATCCTACTATACAACCTCAAAAATCACCCCAACCTTTACCCGAAACTAATATTCCAGATATTTCCCAAACAACTATTAACTATGATGAATTAAGGTTTGCTGAAAAAATCTTTTGGTAAGGGTAGAACCCAGAACTAAGAACTCAGGAGAAATGGGAATTAATTAGGAGATGGTTGTAAGAATTGTCCCTTAATTTTTTTGCCCTTGTCTGCCCAAAATACTAACTTTTTGAGCTTTTAGACCGAAAATCTGGGATTTTTTTCCACCTAAAAAGACACTTGCATTTATCTGTCAATGCTTTGAGAGTTAATCAGCAAGTCCTAATTATTGAAGCTTTCACTCCGGATTAGTCGCTAAATAGAAAATACAAGAAAAATAACATCGATTAATTGCTAGATTTATTACTTCTCAAGTATTCCAAATATTAATCATGAATCAAGGGAAAAGCATCAGGATAAGCCTGCCAAACTTTCCTCACAAAATGTTGTAATTTTTGGTGTGAAATTTGCAGATTTTTCTCTTGACTATCTAGCAATTCTAATTCAGTCAAAAGTGGAATAAACTCTGTATCAATAGCTTCCCTGAATAAACATATTGGCCAAACCAAATCAGCACCATCTCGCACATCCCATAAACTTGATTTTTCTAAATTTTTTTGATGATTTTCACACCTAACCTCTGAAGTAGATAATTTCAACAACAAAGGACGAACCCAACACATTTTGCGTGTTTCTAATACTTGAATTACTTCTGCATATAAACAAGTATTTTCATACTCCAAACACACAATTTGGCTAGATTTAAAATTAGGGATTAAATTTGTCAATACTGGCTTCATATACGAAATATCCTCATATAGTAGTCTTAATTTTACAGAAGTTTTCGACTAAATTAAGTACAAATTTTGAGAATTTTTGGGAATAAGAAATAGCGATCAATCTTAAACTGTTCCTAACTATCGGTGCAAACTTTTATAAGTTGTGCAGAAATACAGAAAAGGTAAAAAAGATAGGAACTTCAAATTTTGGTAGTTCTGCAAATGTAGTGATATTGATAAGTAAATCCCTTTCACTTTTAGAAACAAAACTATAAAAATCACTACTTGTACATCACTACTCAAATATTTAATCTTATAATGTTATAGAAGTCAAAGGAAAGAGCGCGGATATATCAAAAACTTAAAACTCAGGCAACACCAGATTTTTCCTTGTTCCTTCTTCCTTCTGCCACATATCCACATATGAAATATGAAAAATAATGCTACGTAATACCTCCCTTAAAACTCTTTGACAAGAAAAAGGATACATAGCAAAAATTTTAGTATTTCATATTAGTTTTGGATTTTTTCCAAATTATTGATAATTATCATACTATACCATTTTGAAAAAAAATTATTACAAATAGTGTAGTTAAGGAATAAGGCTTGAGTTATCTAGAAACATAGTCATTTAATTCTAGATTTTGGCAATAAATTTATTGATTTTCAGACAGCGAAAGATAAATTTCCTAAAGTTTGAAATAACGTAGTTTCGTCAATACATACAATATCACAGTTTAGAATGAAACAGCCCAGAACTAGA
>NZ_JAAHGK010001488.1:0-1701 GCF_010672505.1 Okeania sp. SIO2B9
GTCGGGAGGTAGACAAACATCTTGATCGAAGCGGATCAACATTTATTTATGTAAGGGGGTGCTTTCCGCCCCACCCTGTGGAGGAGTGGGGAAACCAGCACCCCCTTACCAACCCCCTTATGGTTGTTGGTAACCCCTTGAATACCAACATCAGCAAAAACTAAGGAGTTGGAAAAGTCGAAGCGCCCATTGTCCGATGTCAGGGCAACTTCACCAGAGTAGTCAATAACCTCTCCTGGACTAACTACTTCAAGATTACCATCATCTGAAACGGAAACTGTATTTGGGTTTGTACTGGTATTCCAACGAGTACCGCTACTGCTGCGATCCTTAAATACATCCAGGAGATTAGGAAATCCTCCATCGGTTACAGAGAAATCTGGGTCACTGCTATCAGAGAGAACATCCCGATTTGCACCAATCTCCGAATTTGACATCTGGAAAGCCCGGCCGACATCGCCATCATCTCCCATTGCAATAACGAGATATTCCCCGATTTCTGTGAGTGACGGAGCGCTGGCGGGAAAAGAATCTGTAAAGGTTGTTGTCGCAACCTGACCATTACTCCCAGTCGCCGTCAAATTTAACGTTGCATTCAACGCATCTGGAGGACCCAAGCCAGTACCATTATTATCTGTCGGTACTTCCCAGGTAGTCACTACCTGACCATTCTCCATACCATCCAGGTCACCTTCACCTCCATCAGTGACTTCAATAGGATCATATGCATCCACATCCCCATCATCTCCAGGATCAGTAGGGTCATCTTCAATCTCAAACTTAATCGTTGAACCTAGTTCAAATCCAGTAGCGCTAATAGTCACCGTTTCACCCGGTGCGTAATCCTCTTTATCCGTCTCTACTTGAGGAAATTCCTGTTGATCCATAATCGTAAATTACCTTGAGTTAATATTTCATCTTTGTGAAGCACCCCCTATTGAAATTACTTTCTCAGCAAAATCAATTGTTCACAGTATAGACATAAATAAAAGCTGATATCAACCTGTATATTCACAAAAGCAACAATCTTCATCAAATCTTTATCAAAAACACCCTTGATTATAAAGATTTGATAAAGTTGTATAGATATTGGGCAAATATTATAGCGCTATAGGCAAGTCATAAGTTAGAATTAATCTGTAACTAAGTTTTTCCCTGCGGAATTATTCAGGAAGCAAAATTAAAAAATCTCCAGGCCCTAAATCCGTAGTGCTAAATTGTTACGCATTTAAATCATATAGCAATGTGCGCTGGCATATTTACAAATTGCAGGAGGTGTCCAATAACTAAAATCTTATAGAACCCCCGATCGTATCTTTGGACGCGGTATGTGCTTTTGGCTTCCGTCCTCAGCCTGAGGAAGTTGTGGAAATTCAGGAACGAGAATGGGGAAAAAGCGGATGATATAAAATCCGGTTATACAGTAATCGCAAAATTACTTTATCTTAATACAGATTTTCTATTAAACATCTCCAATAATCAAAAATCAAATTAATTATTATCCATAAATTATCAATTATCATTTTCTTTGTGGGTTTAATACCCCACCGTCAACGGGGGTGTTCACGCATTACTTGGGGGAGCGAATCCCCATATAATTTTCCTCCTGTCTCCTGTCTCCTGTCTCCTGTCTCCTTCTTCAATTCCCCTACTCTGTAGGGACGTTGCATGCAACGTCCCTACAGAGTAGGGGAATTGAAA
>NZ_JAAHGK010001489.1:0-1699 GCF_010672505.1 Okeania sp. SIO2B9
TAGTGTCTACTACTTGCTAGACACCACACTAGACACCTACGCTGTGTATCCACATATTGTTGATAGACATTAACTCTGAGTGATTGATTGTCTTGTACCAAATCTTTGCTTCCCCACTACTCCAACTTCCACAGGCTGCACCAATGAGCCATTTACTATATATTAAGTTTTCCCCTCTGTGTGGTTCGCTAGAATCATTTACCTCGTAGTACCACCCATTGGCTATCAAGTCACCGTAAGGGTCATTTACTAGAAAATGACCTTTCTCTGTATGTCCTTTAATGACTATTATGTGTCCTGAGTCAGTAAAGAAACCGTGAGCAATAACTGGTCTACCTTCATCTAAAGACTTGTAAATATCGTGAGTACCAGCGTTAGTGTTCAGTCTGTCAGTTAATCCATAGCTTTCTATCAGGCTTTTTATCCCTTGAGGGGAGAACCTGTTCCACCTACTTGCTAGGGCTTTATTATACAATTGGTCTTCTAACTGAGCTTCGCTGCCATCTCCTACAATCCCAAATTTTTTGAGGCACATTGCAACGCAGGTAATGTTGCAGGCAGTATACGGTTCGTACTTGTTGTCGGTTTGAGATAAGTAAGGTAGCTCAATGTTTTTCTTAATTCCGTCTGATGTGTTTTGAACTGACATAAGATTTTAGGTGTGCTATCGTTTACTTGTTAGGCAAACCTTCAGACATAACCCTCATATTACTTTGGAGGGTTTATTTTTTTGTGGCTACAAATAAACCAAGGAATCGCTGACCATGTAACATATATTCATTATAGCTTCTACTGTCTGCTTGTAAATAATTTATGTAGTTTTTATTAGTAGAAACCTAGCCGTACTTACTGTTTTCGTCTGACGGTTCTGCGTACCACATATACTTAGCTGTAGATGGTGCATCGGGTACATAGTACACTTCTCTCTGCGCCATCATCTGCAAATAAATCCTCCTAATCTCATCCTCTTCCTCGATGATGGAGTCAGCTACGAAGTCGTACCCCCAAATAGGCTCATTCTCTATTGAGTAAATAATCCCGAACTCTTCAGGCCAAGTACCATCAGTTTCTAAGCGCATAGCCTGAATATCCTTAATCCATTCCTTCTCCTCAGTTACCATAACTGCTTTATGAATACTATAGGTGTCATCTATACTGGTGTTATTCCTGCAATAGACATAGGCTAGGCAAACTAAACCTCGCTCCTTCTCCTTCTCTTTCTGCTTGGTTGGCGAATCCCCCCATACTAACCCCGGTATTAGGCAGCTAATCATTATAGTCGCTCCTACCATTACCATAGGGTTCCATGCTGCTGCCTTCCATATTAACGACGGTGCTGCACTGTTGCCTGCTACTGTCAGCCCTCCGGCGGTGGGTATCGCTACCTTAAGAATCTCTGGTGCTATCTTTTGCCCAACAAACTGTGCTGCTGAATAGCTCAAAACTTGGTTAATACCAAGATTATTAGTAATAATCATGTCAGCATTAGCTACTTTTAGCTGTGGTGTCATGTTAGGATCATTAATCACAGTCTCCAAATTATTTGCTGCTTGTTCTATCTCCTCTTTGCTACCTCTTAGTAGTTCCTTTAACCATTCTTTTGCGGTTTGTAATTCGGCTGGTACATCCTCCATCAAAACTTCTCTAAGAAAATCTAATCTGTAAGTAATTCCTGCTTTTATATCCTCCAGTATTGGCA
>NZ_JAAHGK010000149.1:0-8724 GCF_010672505.1 Okeania sp. SIO2B9
ATTGAATTGCCTTTAATCATTTTGAAGAAGGAAGAACCAAGAAGCAAGAAGCAAGAATAAAAAAGTAGATGGGGTGGGTTTGTAGACAGGAAGTGGCAGGTCGTTAACTATGCCCAACCAATTGTAAACACCGCAAGTGACGGTGGGGTATTAAACCCATAAAGAAAAAGATAAATATGAATTTATAACTCTAGTTATAGCTTCTTCCATTTTCCATCTTCCCTATTCCTTAAAGTTTAATATTTATCTTGAATTTCAGTATGATTCGCTTCCAGCAAGTAAGTACAGTGTTGAGAGATTTAATCAAGTTAAAAAATTAAATATCAAGGTTGTTTATGCCCCTAAAACTAATCATGGAATTTAATTTTTGACTTTTGGCTTGGTAAATGGGTATGATGAAATTATTAGTTGTTGGTAAAAAAGAGGAAAAATGCGAATACTGATTATGGGTGGGACTCGATTTATTGGAGTCTATTTAACTAAAATTCTAGTTGAACAAGGACATGAAGTGGTACTATTTAACCGTGGTAATAAACCAAGTCCAGTTCCAGAAGTTAAAGAAATTCATGGCGATCGCACGGATGCTACTCAACTCAAAGAAAAATTAGCGCCAGAAAAATTTGATGCTATTTTTGACAATAACGGACGAAAATTAACTGATACAAAACCTTTAGCTGAAATCTTCAAAGACCAGGTACAACATTTCATTTATATGAGTTCTGCGGGGGTTTATTTAAAGTCTGACCAAATGCCTCATATTGAGGGAGATGCTGTAGATCCAAAAAGCCGTCATTTAGGAAAATATGAAACAGAAACAGAATTAACAAATCAAGGTTTACCCTGGACTTCAATTCGTCCTACTTATATTTATGGACCACAAAACTATAACGATCTAGAAGCATGGTTTTTTGACAGAATTGTACGCGATCGCCCGATTCCTATTCCGGGAAATGGACTCCACATTACTCAATTAGGTCATGTCAAAGATTTGGCAATGGCAATGGCAAATGTATTAGGAAATAATCAAGCAATTGGTCAAATTTATAATGTTTCTGGAGAGCGTTATGTCACTTTTGATGGTTTAGCTCGCGCTTGTGCTGAAGCTGCTGGAAAATCTCCTGATTCTATTAAGTTAGTACATTACGACCCGAAGCAATTTGACTTTGGAAAAAAGAAAGCTTTTCCATTACGAGTTCAACATTTTTTTGCCAGTGTAAATAAGGTGATGCGGGAATTAAATTGGCAGCCAAAGTTTGATTTAGTTTCTGGGTTAAAAGATTCATTTGAAAATGATTTTATCGCCTCCGGTCGTGACAAAGTAGAGGTAGATTTTTCAGTTGATGATGAAATTTTGAAGGTGTAATATCATGTCCGGTTGAATAGTTATAAATAACAAGGTAGGAGTCAAGAGTCAGGAGAGAAGAGGGGAAAAAGAAAGTATAAAAAGGAAAAAGTTTTTTTATCACTAATTATCCGGACATAATATAATGTCAAATTTGGTAGTATCGGTATAAAAAAGTATAGAAACCGGGTTTATTAAATGCCCCACCATACTAACATCTACTTCCCATAAACCCGGTTTCTTATAATACTCTAAGCGCAAGTAGATTTTGATATAAGTTTGAGGTAGTCAGCAGTGGGAGATTTGTAGTAACAAAACAATTTTGTACGTTAAGACTAAAATTTTTACTCGGAAAGTATCTGAGAAATAAGATTTTGGATGTATAGTGCTACGTGCAAGTCAGAAATTAGAATTGAGAAGTTATCCATGACAACTGATAACTGAAATGACTGAGTTATATCATGTCCGGTAGCATCGGTCTTGTATAGCAAAGGTAAGGAAGAAGGAAGAAGGAAGAAGGAAGAAGAAAGAGGGAAGAGGAAAGAAGGCTACCCTCGCAAGAAAAAACCATCATTTCCTGTAGATATTCACCCTTGGGTTTACACAAACGATATAAACGGACATGATATTACGGAAAAATTAAGGTATAAAGCTTCTTCATTCATGGAGAAAAAGCGATCGTTAGCGTAGCTTCCCGTAGGGTGGGATGGCGAGGTTTCCCGCTCTTAGAGATCTGCTGCCTCTTGCAGAGGAGCTTTCCTATCGGAATGCTGCGCAAACGCTAGCGCTAACGCCATATCCAATCGACCAAGAGAAGAACAAAATCCTTTGAGTCAATCCTCTTCTTTCTAAGAAGAGGTAATTATTAATTATTAATTGTTGAAGGAGCAGCTAACATTTTAAGAAAAATAGTGACACAGCTAGGTCTGGACTTAGCCAAGGTGGATAGGAAAGTGTTGAAACTGCCACTCTTTAACTAAAAAATATTGGTGCGACTCGTTAGCTTAAAAGCTAGCTTTTTATAATCCAAGGTGTTTTAACCCCTGGAGAATTCAATTGCATAACCTTATCTCAGTCTAGAAGTATTTTTGTTAAGATAGCAAAACAAGATCTAAATTGATTTTGTCTATTGAATTATGTCCCAAGACTTTTCTTTTCAAAGTCTGTGCGGTTATTCCTTTAAAGGTCTTGACCTCGCAGGTGCAGACTTTTCACACTCAGATATTCAAGGAACGGATTTCAGCAACGCCCTTTTGTGTGATGCCAACTTTAGTCATGCTAACGCTGGAGTGCAACTTCATTATCGCCTAGGTTTAGTTATCATATCGCTACTTTTATCTGCAATTTCTGGATTGACTGCTGTACTAACGGCTGTCTTTACTGGTTATTTACTCTTTCCTTACTCTATTAGTTCAGACAATTTTTTAGCTTCTGTAATTGTCCTATTGATATTTGTCCTTTTTTTAATTATCGCTATCCGTAAAGGATTACAGGCAGCTTTTGGAACTGTATTGATAGCAGGATCTTTACTTGGGACAATAATGGGAACTATGACGGGGACTGTAGCAGGTGTGGCAGCAGGAGCAGTGACAGCGACTTTGACTGTCGCAATTGTAGCGGTAATGACTGCTGTTTTAACCACAGTTTTGGCTATGGCAGGAACTATAGCAGGTCTAGTAGCAGGAGTAGTGGCGATCGCTGTTAATCTAGCAGGGGCCAGAGTAGGGGCGACGATTGGTACCAATGCGGCTACCTTTGATGCGGATATCATCAGGCGCTAGGAAATTGAAATAGTCTTGGATTTGCATTATTGCTTATTAAAAAATTACGGCATAATCTCAAAAAATTGACAATGCTTAGGTCGAAATAGCTGAAAGTCTCTTTGAACCAAAGTCAAGACTTTCGTGATTTCCAAACATTCTGCTGCAAGGTACTGATAACTGATAACTGATAACTGAATAAAACCATCCTGATTTTTCCCTAATTTCTCCTTGTAAAATTTCCTCAGAATTAGTTGCTAAATCTGGGGAAGCAGCAAATAAACCAATTAAAGGTTCGGTTTCTAAGTTCTTATTTTGATTGCTAAATTCTAGATCGGGTTGGGATTGATAATTAGCAGATTTTGTTTGCTCTTTCATTTGAGCTATGATTTTTTCCATTAGCCATATTTTCTCATCTAAGGATAAGTTATTAATGGCATTTTCTAGCTGAAGCAATTTTGATGAAACCATTATGATTTTTGTGATTATAGAAAATAAATTACATCATACGGTTATAATTATAACACAATACGCTTTCCTTTCTCTGCAAAAGAATAGCGATCGCCTGAATATCTTCCGAACAAGCGATCGCTGATTTCTGATTTTTTCGGACTTATAGCAGATTCCACCAATCTCAGTGCGAGCATCTTGCTCGCGCGCAATTTAATTATTAAATTTTCCAGTGCGAGCATCTTGCTCGCGTGCGGGTGCATCTTGCTCGCGGGTGTACCTCAAAATGAGAGAATAAGTTAACGCCCGCACTTTTTCCAATAAAATAAGGTCTCACTGATAACTGATAACTGATATGCCTCGTCTACCTAGAAATCTACCCTCAAATTGCACCTTCCACATTACGGTGCGCTGCAACAATAAAGAATTTAACTTGGCCAAACGTGCCACCCGAGAACTTTTATTAGAGGTCATTGCCAAGGCCAAGAAGAAATTTGAGTTTAAGCTCTATGGCCTCTGCATTATGCGGAACCACATTCATTATTTATTGGCGCCAGAAAATCCAGAGGAGTTACCTAAGTTGATGCACTGGCTAAACTGGTATAGCGCTATGGTATTGAACCAATTTTTAAATCGTACTGGACATTTTTGGGAGCAACGGTATTTCAGTCAGGCCATTTCTAACAATGACTCGGACCGAATTCTCAAAACTCTGCGCTATATTCATGCCAACCCCAAAGCTGCAGGGTTACGTCTGGGGTTTACCTATGCTTTTAGTAATTATGGTAGTTATGCACAATTGACTGATGATGGTTTGACGGAATGGCATCCGGCTTTTCTAGAATTGGCCACAACGTTAGAGGAATGTGCCAAACGGTATCGGGACTTTTGTAAGCGGTACACTCCTAAAAAGAAAAAAACAACTCCCCGCCGTAATTGGGGGAATTGCTTTCTGGACAAAATGACTAAGGGTTTTCAGGCCAAACCAAAGGGTAGGGAAGGGGTTCCTGGACAACTGAAGTTAGACCTAGAGGGGTATCAGGAGGTGTACCAGGTAGACCCGTTGGGAAGTTGGTTTGGCTCAAAGGCTGCTCAAAGTCCAAATCTCAGTACCGGGATCTAATGGATTTGGTAAAACCCATTGTTCAGCAGTATTCAGCTCCAGAATATAGTCCTGGGATTCTGGTTCATAAGGTTCTCCATTAATATAATAATTAATAAACCTCCTCCCGATGCTCTGGAAAAACTAACCTTTCGTGGTACATTCAAGGAACCTTCGCCAGAACTCTTAATCTCGCGATCGCTAATCTGTTGTTCGCTCAACAAATTGATAATGGATAATGATGAAAATTTTAAACTTTGAGTAACAAGCAAACTTTCTGAATCCAAAAAGCTTTGGTAGGGTGCGTTAATGAAATGTAACGCACCACCTATTATGTCTTTGGTGCGTTACGCTGACGCTAACACACCCTACTGGACTAGGGATTTATATTTTTTCACACTGTCTCTGCCGCCGTAGTCTGCACCGCAGGTTGCGGTTGAAACTGGAACATCGAATAAACCACATTCCTACGAATATCCGTCATCATATCCAAAAACAACTCATAACCCTCACTCTTATACTCAATCAATGGATCTTTCTGACCATAACCCCGCAAACCAACAGACTCCCGCAACGCATCCATCTGCTGCAAATGCTCCCGCCACAAAGTATCAATTTGCTGCAAAATAAAGAATCTTTCCGCATCCCGCATCAAACCACCACGAATCTGATTAACCTGCGCTTCCTTAATATCATAAGCATTCCTCACCTGCTCGTGCATAAAAGTCTTAATATCATCCATCGACAAATCGAATAACTGCTCCGGAGTTAAATCTGCCAACAGATACACAAACTCCTTCACCTTACTTACCAACTTATCCAACTCCCACTCTTCCGAAGGCAACTCAGGATTAATATACGCCTCCACAATATCATCCATAGTTTGCTCCGCATACTTAATCACCTGTTCCTTCAAATCCCTACCTTCCAATACCCGTCGTCGTTCCGCATAAATCGCCCGACGTTGATTATTCATCACCTCGTCGTACTCAAACACCTGCTTCCGCATATCATAATAATATGTTTCCACCTTCTTCTGAGCGCCTTCCAACGAACGAGTCAATAACCCAGATTCAATTGGCATATCTTCCTCAACCCCAAACGCTTGCATCATTCCAGCAACACGATCGCCACCAAAAATCCGTAATAAGTTATCGTCCAAACTCAAGAAAAATCTAGTCGAACCAGGGTCTCCTTGTCGCCCCGCTCTACCCCGCAACTGATTATCAATACGCCTTGACTCATGACGCTCAGTACCAATAACGTGCAACCCACCCAGACTGATCACATTATCATGTTCCTTCTCCGTATAGCCTTCATATTCTTTGCGAATCAAATTGTACACCTCCCGTAACTTTTGAATTACCGGATCTTGAGTAGGAGCTTTTTCCGCAGCGATCGCCACTTTATCTTCCACCACCAACTCAGGTAGCGCTCTCTCTCCCCACTCTTGCACAGCAAAATTCACCGTATCCTTCAACATCTTTTCAGTCTGTGGCGACAACTTTACTGGAAAAATTTCAGGCGACACTTTCCAGGTTTTCACCTTCTTCTGTTCGCCAAAACCTTTAGCTGAATTTTGCTTTTTAGCTCCTTGTACCCGCATCATCCCCATACCATTGTCTTCTTCCGGTTTAACAACCCTCGGCATCAGATACTCCCGTACTTTCAGTCTTGCCATATACTCAGCATTTCCGCCCAAAATAATATCAGTACCTCGACCTGCCATATTAGTAGCAATAGTAACCGTACCCTTACCCCCTGCTTGTGCCACAATTTCTGACTCTCGCTCCACATTTTCTGGTTTAGCATTCAGCAACTGGTGGGGAATTTTCAGTTGAGCAAGTAACCTAGAAAGTAACTCTGATTTTTCCACACTGGTTGTACCCACCAAAACTGGGCGACCTGCTGTGTGCATTTCCGCACATTCATTAGCGATCGCTTGCCATTTCCCTTTCTCTGTTTTATAAACCACATCTGATAAATCTGCTCTACCAGTTGGTCTATTAGTCGGAACAATAGTCACTTGTAGATTATAAATCTTCTCAAATTCCGTTTCCTCTGTTTTTGCCGTTCCCGTCATCCCCGATAATTTTGGATAAAGCAAGAAGAAATTCTGATAAGTAATAGTTGCCAATGTTTGAGTTTCTGGCTGAATATCCACCCTTTCTTTAGCCTCGATCGCCTGATGCAAACCATCACTCCAACGTCGTCCTGGCATTACTCTTCCTGTAAATTCATCAACAATAACTACTTCCTCATCACGAACAATATAGTTAACATCTTTGATAAATAATTCTTTTGCCTTCAAAGCATTAAATACAAAATGTGCCCAAGGATCTTCTGGGTTATATAAATCTTGTACTCCCAATAACTGTTCTGCTTCAGCAAAACCCTCATCGCTCAATAACACATTACGAGCTTTTTCATCTACTTCATAATGTTCTTTTTCTTTATCCAAAGCTACTGCAATTTCTGCTGCTTTAATATACTTTTCACTAGGTCTTTCTACCTGCCCAGAAATAATCAGAGGAGTCCGTGCTTCATCTACTAATACAGAGTCAACTTCGTCAATGGTACAAAAATTAAATGGACGTTGTACTACCTCATCCATGCTAGTTGCCATATTATCCCGCAAGTAGTCAAATCCAACTTCACTGTTAGTAGCATAAGTAATATCGCAGGCATAATTTTTTTTCCGTTCTTCTGGAGTCATTCCCTGTTGAATTAATCCCACAGTTAAACCCAGGAACCTATGCACTTGTCCCATCCATTCCGCATCTCGTCTGGCTAAGTAGTCGTTAACGGTAATAACGTGTACCCCTTTACCTGCTAGGCCATTTAAGTATGCTGGTAGAGTCGCTACAAGGGTTTTACCCTCCCCTGTTTTCATTTCTGCGATTTGGCCTTGATGCAAAATGATGCCCCCCAAAAGTTGGACATCAAAGTGTCGCATACCTAGCACTCGCTTTCCTGCTTCTCGGACTACAGCAAAAGCTTCCGGTAGAATTTCTTCTAATATTTCTTTTTCTTCCTCCTTAGATGTTGCTTTTTCTAGAGCTTGTCTAAATTCTCCTGTTTTAGCCCTTAGTTGTTCGTCTGAAAGTTGTTGAATATCTTCTTCGAGAATATTAATCTCTGTCACCCAAGGTTGAAATTTCTTGAGTTTGCGTGCGTTGGGGTCTCCGAGAAGTTTTTTGAACATAGTTGTTATTTAAGTTAAATTCCAATTATTAACTATCAAAATGGTTTTTTGCATACCATTTTTTATGAATTTTGTCAATATACCTCTGATCTGAGTTTAGTCAGTTTAGAACTATTTGGTTGTTAAAAAATAGGTATCAATTATTTTATCAAAAATTCACTGGTCTAAAACCATGGCCAATTGGGGATAGGTGTTACAATCACAAAAACTAGGGGTGTCGGTAAGCTTTGTTCACCGACACCCCAACATTACTTAAGGCGATAATTAGCAGGAAAATGAGTATTTACACTCAAAATATTCAGGTAATTTCCTCGCCACTTGTCTATTCTCAGTGTATTATATTTGAAGTACAGAATGTAGGTTCTGAGGCAGAGTCATGGCACAAGACAATTCTACTCGAATCAAGTTTTGAGGAATTTGGGAAGACCGGAAAACTTAAACACCCCGGTATACCCCCTTTTAGACAAACCGAACTAGCACACTGTATTTATTGTTGAGAAGATTTTTTTTCATCTTGATTGGAAGACTTGCTCTTACTCTTCCTCTTATATGAGAATAATCCCTTAAATTTCTTCGCCTTTTGCTTTCTTTTGTTCGGCAAATTAATTCGCAGATTACCTTCCTTTCCTGATTCTTCTGATTCCGGTGATGAATCTTCTAAGAAGCTCCTTTGACTTATTAATTCTACAGCTAGACTAGCATAAGAAACGCCATTTAGTAACAACGGTTTATCAGTGTCTGGATAATATGAATAACGCATAAATGCACGAATCACCTTATTTCTTAAGTCTGGCTCAAAAAAGCAGATGATAGGAACAAGCTCAGAATATTTAATAACTGTCCATGTCTTGTAAGAGTTCAAAGA
>NZ_JAAHGK010001490.1:0-1696 GCF_010672505.1 Okeania sp. SIO2B9
GTGAGTAAGTAAAAAAAAACGAAAAAAATGCATTTGACGAGTCTTATTCTTTTTGTGTCTGAGCGCTTTCTAAAGCTAAATTTCACGCATTATTGCTACATCTCTTTGACAGTATGGAGTAGGGAGTAGGGTGAAAAGAGAAATATATCTTTGTTTAATATCGATAATCGTTATAAACATTACTAAACGATTATTATTACTTAATAACTGAAGTTCATCGGAAGTATAGCATTAATGCATGGAAATTGGTATAATTATATCATGTCCGCTGGTATCGTTTGTGTAAACCCAAGGGTGAATATCTACAGGAAATTTAAGTTTTTTATTGCCCTTAAGTATTCTTGCCTGTTCCCTGTTCCCTGTTCCCTGTTCCCTGTTCCCTGTTCCCTACCTTTGCTATACAATACCGATGCTACCGGACATGATATTATTAATTATTAATTCAGGTTAAAATCCTCCCCTTTTCAGGGGAAAAAAGAAAAAAATTTTTCCTTTTAGTCAATCCTCTTCTTTTCAAGGAGAGGTAATAATTAATAATTAATAATTAATAATTAATTATTAATTGTTGAATCCTACCTCCTCGCTCATTCCCATTTCTCCCCTCCTGGGAGGGGGAGGGGCGAGGGGTGGGTTGTCTCCTGTCTCCTGTCTCCTTTCTCCTTTCTCCTGTCTCCTGTCTCCTGTCTCCCCCTCCTGGTAGTCTTCTACCCCTACTAAAAGACTAGTGAAGCGCAAACCCTATTTATAACTATTCAACCGGAGATGATATAATTGTCTATTTAAGTGGATATAGTGGTTCTTTTCCATTCAATTGCCAAATCCTAAATACTAATATAGCCGCCACAGTTAACCATACACAAGAAGGGGCTAAAATCATTCCTGCTGTGGGATTAATTTGCCAGTAAAATATAGTAACTATTAAAGCAGATAACCAAGGACCTAAAATTACGACGGGAACAGCAGCACCTAACCTACGTTCTACAGTAAATATTGTATTCCAAGTATCTCCCAAAGCAAGATGTACTGCAAAAGTTATTAAAGGAAGCACTAAAAATTGTTGGTTCATCTCCTGCCAAACTAATAACGAAGAGATAACTCGTAAGACTGCAATTGTCATCCATACTATGGGAAAAGCTAAAGGTGGAGGTGCCCATTTAGGTCTGACTATACTATCATAAGTCTGACGAGAACGAGTATTATCTAATGGGGAAAAAATTCGCGAACGAATACTTAATAAGGTAAAAAACATTCCTGCAAGTACGGTATTTAACCAATTAGGAAAAGAAGAATAATTATTAACTAAAGTCACCAATTTTTCCATTCCCCAGAAGGCTAGAAGAATAATTCCTATTTGTACAATAGTTCCTAATTTATACATTAAAAGTGCTTTGATATCTAGCTCTTTTGTAGAAACTATTTGTTTGGGGATAGATTGATTTTTCGACTCAGTTTTTACCCCCATTACTGTATTGACAAACTGTTCGACTGTTCCACCATCATTTGATTGAGTCATAATCAGAATATTCAGAAAACTATTAACTTTATTTTCATAGGACTTACGCAAAAGACGAAATTATACACCATTTGTAGGGGTTGGCCATGTACGGGTTAACGGCCGTTAACCCCTACTTTATGTGGTGGTTATGCGTAATTCCTGTCTCATCTAAAATCTGATTATACAGTAATATCATGTCCG
>NZ_JAAHGK010001491.1:0-1693 GCF_010672505.1 Okeania sp. SIO2B9
TCTAAGTGGTTAGATTTAGCCCTTAGAAAACTAACCTTCCTTGAGACGTACTAATTCACTTACAGACTTACCTTCTAGTATCTCTGTGTCACTGATTCCTAGTAAATGTCTAGCACTTTCATTTGTCGCAATAACTTTGCCTTTTTGATCCGTAGATATTACCCCGTTGGTCAGACTCCGTAGAATATCCCTTTGTCTTTGTTGCTCTTGTTTGACTGTATCAAATAATTTAGCATTTTGGAGGGCTACACCTGCTTGAATATTAAAGGCCCTCATAAATTCTAAATCGTTGCGATTAAAACTAGCTTTCCACTGCTCTGGTGCTTCAGGCCAGTTTGCATGGTTATATGGTGGATAATCTCCCTGTTTCTTTTTATTAATTAGCTGAGTTACACCAATTAATTCATTGTCAGCATTAAAAACAGGCATACACAACAAACTACAGGTACGATAACCTGTTTTTTCATCTGTTTCCTTGGCTGTAACTGAGTGGGTATCTTTATAAACGTCAAAAGGAATGAGTAGTGGTTGGCCAGATTTTGCAACCATACCAGCAAAGCCTTTATCTTTAGCAATCCTGATTTCTATTAGCTGTCCATTAATCGGGATTTTTGTCCATAGTTGATTTTTATCGTTATCTATGAGCCACAAGGTACTGCGGTCTGCGTTCATAAGTTCCTTGGCCTGCTCCATGACTTTTCCCAGAGTATCTTCTAAGTCTAGACTACTTTTGCTGAGGGAGTCTACAGCTTTCATTAAAGCTTCTGCTGCTCTCTGTCTTTGAGTTGCTGAATAAAATGACTTAGAAGATTCTAGAATTAGACTAATGGAAGGGGCAAATTCACGAAATACTCTTTCATCTTCTTCAGTAAATCCCTTTTTATCTATTTTTTCTCCTAGTTGTTCATATTGTTCGTGGCCTTGTTTTAACTTGTTGAGGAGTTGGACAACTGCGATTAAATCCCCTGTTTCTTCTTGCAGTAATGGCATTACTACCATAGTATAGGTACGATATCCATTCTGTTTGTCAAATTTTTGGGCTGAAGCTGAACGTGGATCGTTATAGAAATCGTAGGGTATGTTGATTACTTTTTTCTCTTGAGCTGATTCTCCTGCTATTCCTACATTGGCTGAAATTCTTAACTCTAATAGTTTTCCATCAGCTCCTTTAGCTACTGTTGACCAAAGTTCACTTTTTTCTTCATCTAATAACCAAATTGTTGTCCGGTCTGCGTTCAATAATTCTCCTGTTTTGAGAGTAATTGAGCGCAACATTTCATGTAGAATTGCATCAAATCCTTGAGCCTCTAACAAATTATTGAGCATCCCCAAAGTGCGATTAACTGTCTTTAGCTTTTCTTCAACATCTTTAACTCCTTCGACAAAGTTTTCTTTTGTTAGGGCAGCTAGATAGCTTGAAAAGCTAGACCCAGGATGAACTAATGCACTACTTTCGTTGACTCTTGAATTACTTTTGGGGTTATTCCTATTATGACGATTATTTTCTGGACTATTATAAGTATTATTGTTATCAGAGTAGCTTTGAGGGTGAGACACCTGATTGTTAGGACCCTCTATAACTTCCACATCCTCTTTTTTTGGGATTGTGTACTCTGTTGCTATTTGGTTTGGAGATGCAGATGTCATAACGCTTTAATTAAATATTTAGATGCTCTTTACTATTAAGGCTTTT
>NZ_JAAHGK010001492.1:0-1692 GCF_010672505.1 Okeania sp. SIO2B9
CTGAATGCTTCCACTCATCGCTGCACCGCACAAGTGGATGAAGGTCATTACTGAGTCGTCGGTCTCGTGTTGAACACACGTGGGTCAGGCAATCACGGTGCATCAGATCTTGATAGCGGGGTTCGGTACTCCGTCGTTATTTATCAGTATTCAACCGGACATGATATCACTCAGCTTTCAACGGAGTTTTTTTGCTAAAATTTGCCCTACCTTTTTAACTATTGGGTCAATTTCAATCGCAAAATATTCTCCAATTTCCTTTTCTACTAAATTAGTCAAATTAACTGTTTCTGGATAAATATCAAACACCAAAGAAAATTTGGCCATATCCCTAATTATTAACAGTACTCCATCCAAACAAATCAGGTCTTTAACATCAAGATATTGAAGAAAATCATTCTTCCAAAGTACCTCAATTTTTATCCCTCCCCCTGATAAATTCTCTTTAGAAATTAACTGACAATACCCCGAAGGTACACCATAAAATAAAGACCCAGAAATTTCTTCTCCCAAACGAATAGACCTTTCTAAATTGAGCTTTTTCTGTCCTTCATATTGTGCAGCAACTTTTGTCGAAGCTAGATAAAACTTTAATAGATAAAACTCTCCTAATATCTCTTTACCTAAAATTGTTAACGCCCTCCCATTGACAGAAATATTAGACTTGATTTCCACTTCAGTATATAAACTATCAGAAACATCAAGAATTAATTCACATCCCAAACCTTGTAAGTGAAGTTGATAAACTTTTCCCGTTTCTTGAATAATTCCAGTAAACATTAAAGAGTAATTGGTAATAGTTGACACTCATTATCTGATTTATTTGTCGCTATATATAGCAATACGTCTTTTGGTATAGGACAATAAATTTTAGTTGTCAGGGAATAGGCAACATGGAACAGGGATATAGAGAAATGCCCTAAAATAATTTTTAGTTCTTCAGCTAATTCAATAATTTTGAGCTTGATTAAGACACATCTATAGAACCCATTTGGTATCTTTGTCGCCGATTCAGTTTTTTTGTCATAAGTAATAATTAAAAAGTCAAAAGTCAGAAAGTAGGGAAGGTATAAAGGAAAAAGCGGATGGGACTCCGCGTCCTTCGGGTATCTCTTTCCTCCTTCGGAGGAGCTACGCTAACAGAGACGCTTTGCGTATGGCAGTTGCTTTAAGTGGCTAATAAAGGGCGGATGCAGGTCCTGCCCACAGCTCCTTGGGAACCCGCAGGGCGCACTGCTCGACCAAGAGAGCGGTCAGATCCCGCGTCGGTTCAGACCCAAGGGAATGCTGACCAAGAGAGGGAACGCGCACTAAGCAGGTTGAAAAATACTCCCCACCTCCCCACCTCCCCACCTCCCCATCTCTTTTTAAATAGATATCAAATGAGTTCTATAGTATTCACTGTTAAGAATTGGTATTGTATCTTACCCAACGAGCAAAAACAATATTGCTAAACATCAAAAAATACTTAGGGTTTGCGCTCAAAAGTCTTATGGGTGAGGGTAGGAGACAGGAGACAGGAGACAGGAGACAACCCACCCCTCGCCCCTCCCCCTCCCAGGAGCGGAGAAATGGGAACGAGCGAGGAGGTAGGAGCGGGCGTTTTGTCCCAAGATTGTTCTGCTCAACTCTTGACCAAAATCCTGAATTTTTGAACCATTACCACCTAAAACCTCGCACCCCCTCCAGACC
>NZ_JAAHGK010001493.1:0-1683 GCF_010672505.1 Okeania sp. SIO2B9
TAACCAAACGAAATGATTTATGAAGATAATCATTAATTTTGAATTCTCTTTTATCATTTTCTTTGTGGGTTTAATACCCCACCGTCAACGGGGGTGTTCAAAATTACTTGGGGTTAGAATCCCCATGTAATTTTCCTTCTGTCTCCTGTCTCCTGTCTCCTGTCTCCTTCTTCAATGCAAAGCTTTTTCAGCCTCTTACTTGATTTATTTTCCTGTAGTTGAGATTGTAGGAAGCTTTGAACTTTATTATAGTATTGATTTATAGATTTTAACGGTCTGCCATTTATCACTCTTGGGTTTGATTCCGGCTTGATTAAAAGTTAATTTAGCTAAATTGTTTAATCCTATATCAATACTGGCACAACGTTTTTTTTCTAGCTCGTATTATTTTTCAGTCGCTTCATAAATCACTTCTATTACATAATGGTTAAGTTTAGGGACTAAACGAACCTGTTTAATTTGTGAAGTAGGTACTAAAGTTTTTAGATAAATTCCAGTTTTACTTGGATTAATAATTTCTTGCTAATGAATAATTACTTCTAAGTGGAGAAGGAGACTTTAAGAAAGCGGTTAGCACTCAGCAGTCAGCAAGATTATTTTCTAAAGTGTAAAGAAGGGGATTTTAATCCCTCCTAACTCTTCATGTTCCACCCTTACTAAATGGAGAATTACGACGGTCTTATGTGCTTTGGCAAAAATATATTTGCCCTATCATTGTATTAGAATTTGTTTCTGGAGATGGTACTGAAGAAAGAGACAAAACTCCACCAGTAATATCGGATTTTCAAGAGCATAAAAAAACAGGTAAGTTTTGGGTTTATGAACAAAGGATTAGAATTCCATTTTACGGCATTTATAAAGTTAAAAAATCTGCTGTAGAATTATAAAGTTTGACTTCTAATGATTATGAATTTGTAGAGGCTAATGAACGGAGTCATTTTTCTATTCCACAGTTAGGTATTGAGTTAGGAATTTGCCATGGGAGGTATAATCAAGGTAATTTATTATTGACTGGTGAAGAACTTGCTCAACAAGAATATCAACGTGCTGAGAGATTAGCAGAAAAATTATGTCAAATAGGAATAAATCTAGACCAAGAATAAAAATAAGAAATATACAAATTATTTGGAGCGATCGCTTGCTTTTTCTCTCGAAATATAGTGAATCAGCAAATATATCTTTTCAGCAATTCCTTGGGACTAAAATTAACGGATAAAATTGAGATTTAGTTTTGACTTTGGATCTACTTTTAATTCCTCAACAATTAGTTTCAAAACTTTTTCATCTGATACCATCCAAGCATGAAGTAAAACATTTATTTTGATGTCTTTACCCACTGGTATTTGAGAACTTCTAGCAGGCAAAATCATCGCATCATAAGGAGTCCAAATAGAGGTGAAATTTATCTGCTCTAATAAAGCAATATCCTGGTTTAAATCTTCCAGAAAAGCACTTTTAGGACGCATCTGAGTCGGTGCTGCTAAATTTAAAGCATAGCCTGTTAATGTGCCGTTGTGTGGAGAAGAAATAGTAATAAAACGTTCTACTCTCTCTATACCACCTAATCTTTGAACATAATAACGACTGACTATTCCTCCCATACTAAAACCTATTAAATCAAAGGGTTGGTTAGGAGGAAATATTTTATCTACATAATTCGCTACTTGTTCGGCTAATTTATCT
>NZ_JAAHGK010001494.1:0-1677 GCF_010672505.1 Okeania sp. SIO2B9
TTTAAAATCTGTATCTAATATGATTCGTTTAGGTTTAACTTTAGAGACTATTGCTGAATATTTAGATTTGCCTTTAGAGGAAGTTCAAAGATTAGCAAAATTGACCGAAAACAGAGATTAATTTTTTTTTAATTTAATTAAGTAGGTAGACGCGAATAAACTTCACTATATAACCAAATGTTGGTGCAGTCTCAACCCTTGAGATTGCTATCCGTTCCGGAATGCTCCGCAAACCTTCCACTTCGTTACAGTCGCAATGACGTACTTGTAAATTTTCCCACTTACCAAAAAATGAGGTCTAAAGCCTCCCCTTTTAAGAGGATGAAAAAAATGTTTAATATCAAATCCGCATAGAATAAAAGGTGTTAACTATATATATACACCTTTTTTTTAACCCGGATTTGGTATAACTCAGTATTTCAAGCCTCCGAGTTAAGTCGGAGGTACTGATAACTGATAACTGATAACTGAAATGACCTACTTATAATCAAATCTCAAAAACAAAAAATCAAAGAAATGGAGAAAGAAAAATTATGTGTGTAACTTGTGGTTGTTCCGGTAATAATGAAATTACTATTACTAATTCTCAAACAGGAGAAAAAATGACAGTAGATAAGCATCATTCCCATACTCATACTCTCCCAGATGGAACTATTATTACTCATACTCATTCTGATAATTATACTCCTGAACATAATCATAAGGAAACGGCAGAAGTTCATGCTAAAATGCACCAAACTACTATTAGTTTAGAACAGAAAATTTTACAGAAAAATGACCTGATAGCTGCCCAAAACCGAGGCTGGTTTAAAGGTCGAAATATTCTGGCTTTAAATTTAGTTAGTTCTCCTGGTTCTGGCAAAACAACTTTATTAACTCGAACTATTAATGATTTAAAATCTGAATTGACTTTTAGTGTTATAGAAGGAGACCAAGAAACTATTAATGATGCAGAAAAAATTCGCCAAACTGGTTGTAAAGTAGTGCAAATTAATACTGGTAAAGGCTGTCACTTGGAAGCGGCAATGGTAGAAAAAGGTTATACAGAATTAACCCTCCTTTAGATTCAATTTTGATGATTGAAAATGTGGGGAATTTAGTTTGCCCTGCTCTATTTGATTTAGGAGAAAATTGTAAGGTAGCAATTCTATCAGTTACCGAAGGAGAAGATAAACCGATTAAATATCCCTATATGTTTCGAGAAAGTCAGGTAATGATTTTGACGAAAATTGATTTATTACCTTATGTACAATTTGACGTTAATCGTTGTATTGAATATGCAAAACAGGTAAATCCTAATATTAAGATTTTCCAGGTTTCTGCCACAAGTGGGGAAGGTTTAAATGATTGGTATGAGTGGTTGAAAAATCAAATTATTTCTTAGAGAAAATAAGGAAAGGAAACAGAGGAGAAAGAAGACGAAGACTCGCTCGCCAGAGTTATGAATCGCTGTATTTCTTGCTCCTCTCAGGCTTTTGGTGTAAATTTTATAAAATTGTACTTAAAAAAGATAACTATTTCATCCATTTGTCTATAAATATTAACAAGGTATTATATCAAATCCGGTAGCATCGGAGTAATTAAACCTGAATTTTCGGCCACCAATGGTACTGGGTTATAGCCTTGATTGCAAATTGCTGTGTTAAAAGAACTTGACAACGCTCAAACAGAATTTCT
>NZ_JAAHGK010001495.1:0-1676 GCF_010672505.1 Okeania sp. SIO2B9
GATAAAAAATCCTCAAAATCATTGACAATCAATTATTTAATGAATTTATGAATAATTTTCGTTTTCATCAAGATACTATTACAGAAGTGAAGGAAAGAGCTGACATTTATGATGTTATCTCAGAGCATATTGTCTTAAAAAAGCGAGGTAAAGATTATGTAGGATTATGCCCTTTCCATGAAGAAAAAACTCCTAGCTTTACTGTTAGTACCAGCAAACAAATGTACTACTGTTTTGGCTGTGGTGCAGGTGGTAATGCTTTGAAATTTCTGATGGAAGTTGGTAAGTCTTCTTTTAGTGATGTAGTGTTAGATTTAGCCAGACGTTATCAAATACAAATTAAAACGGAATCACCAGAAAATAGACAAGAGTTTCAACGTCAAATTTCTCTGCGGGAACAACTTTATGAAATCTTGGCAATGGCTAATAGTTTTTATCAACACGCTTTGAGACAATCACAGGGAAAAATTGCTTTAGAGTACTTAAAATTTTCACGTCAAATTACAGAAGAAACTATTCAAAAATTTCAACTGGGTTATGCTCCTAATGGTTGGGAAACTATTTATGGTTATTTGGTGGAACAAAAAGGTTTTCCTGTAGAGTTAGTGGAGAAAGCAGGATTAATTTTACCTAGAAAATCAGGTAATAGTTATTACGATAGATTTCGCGATCGCTTGATGATTCCTATTAATGATGCGCAAGGTAGAGTTATTGGTTTTGGTGGGAGAACTTTGAGTGATGAACAACCTAAATATTTGAATTCTCCTGAAACTGAATTATTTGATAAGGGTAAAACTTTATTTTGTTTGGATAAGGCAAAAACTGCTATTTCAAAACTGGATAAAGCTGTGGTTGTGGAAGGATATTTTGATGCAATTGCTCTCCATGCTGCGGGAATTAATAATGTTGTTGCTTCTCTAGGTACGGCATTAAGTTCTATTCAAATTAAACAACTTTTACGTTATACAGAGTCTAAACAAATTATCTTAAATTTTGATGCTGACCGAGCAGGTATTCAAGCTACTAACCGGGCAATTGTAGAAATAGAAAATCTTGCTTATAAAGGGGAAGTTCAACTACGAATATTGAATATTCCTGATGGGAAAGATGCTGATGAATATTTGCAAAATTATTCTTCTGAAAGGTATCAGGAATTATTAGTTAATTCTCCACTATGGATTGACTGGCAAATTCAAAATATTGCAGCAAATAAAAATTTGAGTTTGGCAGATGAGTATGGTCAAGCAACTCAACAAATAATTAAAATTTTAACGAAAATAACTAACGATAATCAGCTTACTTATTATCTTCAATATTGTGCAGATATTTTGAGTCAAGGAGATTCTCGTAGAGTTTCATTACTTACTGAAAATTTGTTGAACCAAGTTGTTACTCATTGGAAAAAGCTCTTAGGCGAGGATGAGTTGTTATCAGTACCATTGCTAGTAGCAAAACAGTTAAAATATTATCGACAAAATAGTAGAAATTCTACTAAAGGGAAAAATAATACTTCACAAAAAGTTTTATCTCCACCTCGAGAGCGTGGTTTATTAGAAGAAGCAGAATATTTATTACTGCGTATTTATTTACATTGTCGTTCAAATCCTCTAAAACAATTGTTTGGTTTTCACTAATTATTTTAGTAGATAATTTATGCAGAAAATCTGTTCTTGTAT
>NZ_JAAHGK010001496.1:0-1672 GCF_010672505.1 Okeania sp. SIO2B9
TCTTGATTGCCTCTATAATGTCTTTACCCAGAATATTTAACTGTTCATCTCGATCAAAAAAAGTCATTATAGAGGCAATCAAGATAGAGTTTTCGGAATTAACTTATGAGCAAATTGCGATAACTTGGTTAGTCTACTATTTACCAATGGCAGGAAATATTAAGAATTCTACAGAGTTTTGGCAACAGCAAGTGCGTGGTTGGAGCGATCACGGTGATGAACGAATGTATGCTGCTGGAATAGTCCATTTATTCTATCTTATAGCTATCTATGAGTGGTTAGAGAAAGGAATGGTCAAAACCTCAAAAGAGTTAGAAAGAGCAATTCGAGATATGATCGTTTATTCTAGCAACGATGCTACTGGTCTAGTTGTAGATGTTTTAACTGGAACTACCAGTGGACCTGAAATATCATCAGGACCTTTTCAAACCTGGAAATATCAACGTAACTTTGTCAATCGTTATTTTCAATCTCTGAAGTGGCCTGAGTTAAAATTCATTAATATTAATCAAAAAACATGGTGTGATGGTCCTTATGGTCGAGAAAGGATGTTTCAAGGACTATTGATGGAAAATCGAAATATAGTTACTACTCATAGCACAGCTCGTTTGCTACATAGTATTGTGGGTGGGGTTGCAGTATCTCCTGTCGCCTCACAAAAAATGATGAACTTGTTAAAGAAAAATCCTAGCCAAGATAAATTAAGAGATAGAAGTAAGGAACAATCTATAGGATTTTTGGACGATAGTCTACCTCAGGATACTAAAGTATGGTGCAAAGGAAGCTCGGACAACCAAGTGCGTCATAATTTTGCTTATATTGAGTTACCAAATATTAAGCCATATCTTTTAGTTGTATTTACAGAAGGCAAGAACCTTAGTCAAAATGAAAAGATAATGCCTTATATTTCCCAAAGGTTTGTAGAGGCAATGAAAAAATTACAATAAAAGAACAAAAATATTTTTTCTCTTATGTTTTATGTCTTTAATTTATTTAATTTAACTATATTTATAACGGAGAAGGAGGGATTCGAACCCTCGGTACGGGGTTCTCCCGTACAACTCATTAGCAGTGAGCCGCTTTCGACCACTCAGCCACCTCTCCAATAATAATAATTATCTACTTTTTTGACATTCTGCCAACTTTGCCCTTAGGCGACAGCACAGGATTCCTAACCATGGCTGATTAGGGCTTTCTGATTTTAACTTATCTGCCTCCAAGGTCGAGGCTTTTTCCGGTCTTACGGTCAATCAACAGTAAGTCCCTAATTCGACATATCCCCTAGACAATACTAGGTAACCAGCCTTATTTTATTTACCATAGCACACTATTGAGAAAACCGCAACATTGATTTATTTTTCCATAAGACACTCCCTTGTCAGGAGAGCGCGGGCCTTCAAGCAACGTTGAGATAACAGATATTTGTTGGTTATGGCAGGACTATTATAGAAGTTATATTTCCCAAAGTAAAGATTAGGTAAAAATAAAGGATTACCTGAACTCTCGAACAACTATTCCTAGTTACTTAATCTTGATATCTTTTACTTCTAGCTTAGAGTTTGTTGCCACAATCCTCAGTAAACAAATTCATAGATATAAACTTTTCGGCTCCCTAGAGTTATATGGTTACTAACTCTGGGGAGCCGAAAAGTTTATATCTATGAATTTGTTT
>NZ_JAAHGK010001497.1:0-1670 GCF_010672505.1 Okeania sp. SIO2B9
AATGCAGGTAGTGATGTTGCTTTAGAATCGGCAGATATTGTATTAATGGCAGACAATTTAGAAAAATTAGTAGAAGCTATAAATTTAGGTCGTCGCGCTAATCGTATTATTAAGCAAAATATTACTTTTGCTATTGGGTTTATTTTCCTATTATTAGTCGCTAACTTTACTGGAAATATCAATATGCCTCTTGGAGTACTCGGTCATGAAGGGTCTACAGTTTTAGTAACATTAAGTGGTTTACGTTTACTCAAATAATAATCATAATATAGCAATCAGACTAAACCTGATTTCGTATAATTACTAGAAAAAAACTGGGTATTTTTAGCAAACATTTATCAATTTGTCTGACACGCTCTTTGATTTTATTTTGAATACTGTCAATATATTTTTTGAAGTTGCTAAAGCAGAAATAAAAAGTGACTAAAACCGGACTATTTGTGGGATTAATAACCTTAGATTTACTTTATCTCACAACAACTTATCCCGAAAAAAATCAAAAAATTGTTGCTGCCGATTATACTATTACAGCAGGGGGACCTGCCACAAATGCAGCGGTAACATTTAGCTACTTTGATAATCAAACAACTCTTCTCTGTGGGCTAGGAAATCATCCGATAACTCACCTAATTAGAGCAGATTTAGAAAAGCAGAATGTCACGATACAAGACTTAGATAAAAATCGTTCCGAACCACCACCAGTTTCATCAATTATTACTACTCAAAAGACAGGCGATCGCGCTGTAATTTCTATCAATGCTACTAAGTCTCAAATCTCAAAAGAATTGATTGACCCAGATATTATTAATAATATTGATATTCTTTTAATCGACGGTCATCAAATGGCAGCGAGTTTAGAAGTTGCTCGAATTGCTCAGTCAAAAAATATTCCTATTGTTATAGATGGTGGTAGTTGGAAACCAGGATTTGAGGAAATTTTACCTTTTGTTGATTATGCTATTTGTTCTGCTAATTTTTATCCTCCTAACTGTGAGAGTCAAGAGGAAGTTTTTACCTATTTAGCAAATCAAAATATTCCACATATTGCCATTACTCAAGGAGAAAAACCTATCAAATATTTGAGTCAAGGTAAGTTTGGTAATGTGGAAGTTCCAAAAATTAATGCTGTTGATACTTTAGGTGCTGGTGATATTTTTCATGGAGCTTTTTGTCACTATATTTTTGATGGGGAATTTACAGAAGCTTTGGCAAATGCTGCTAATATTGCTGCTCATTCTTGTAAATATTTCGGTACTCGGCAGTGGATAATTAGTTAACAGTTTATTTAGTTATCAGTTAACAGTTATTAGTTGTCAGCTATAGCGAATTTCATCAGATTTAATTAAAATGGGAGAGCTTAATATTACAAATTTGGAAACTCATACCATTTTAATTAAATTATGACATAAACCTATGGAGCTTTCCTATACAACAAATATATCGAGTGTTTTAGAGTTCAAAAAAAGATATTGGTCAGAAAAATATTAGTATCCTTTATGGTGAAGATTATGAGCTTGTAGATTTGTATCTCATCTCTTGCAATATTGAAAATACTGGTAGAAAAGTAATTAAAAATGAAGAAATTACTTTTGATTTTATTCATACAAATGTTGGAATTTTAGAACAATTTTCTGATCCACCATTGAGTTATCATTCAATGGTGGATCAGA
>NZ_JAAHGK010001498.1:0-1668 GCF_010672505.1 Okeania sp. SIO2B9
TGACTTAATAACTCATAGCTGATAGCTGACCGCTGAGCGCTGAATGCTTATACTCATTTTAAACATCTATAATCAAGATGCACTTTCTTGTAGTATTCTTTTTTCAAACTGGTCTAATTATTTCTATGTTTAATCCTCCTCCAGAAATATTTGAGAATCCCAGAGATTATTATCGTAATCCATGGATTTTTGGTATTTTAATTATTGTTGTTATTTTTATATTTATAGTTATGTATTCTCTCGAATCTCCACCCCAATTTTTAACAGATCCATTTCTCCAAGCTCCGACAGAAAATTCTGTACAAGTTGTTTGGTTTACTGAATTTCCTGGCAAAGGTCATTTTGTAGTTTATGGTGAAAATTTGAATCAAGTTATTGAGGCAAATACTACTAAACTTAGTCGTACTAGAGAAGACCAAGATTCTCGCGTAGGAAAACAAACAGAAAAAGGTTTAATTTATCAACAACCTATTATGCGAAATATCTGGCGACATGAGGCAAAAGTTATTGGTTTAACACCTAATATTTCTGTGCCATATAGAATTATTAGCGAAAAGGAAAATGGGGAAAATATGAGGAGCAAAATTTTTACTTTGGCTGCTAAACCTACCCCTGGTAGACCTTTAAAAATTCTCCTAACTTCCGACCATCAATTAAAACCAATGACTTCTGCAAATCTACAAAAAGTCACAGAAACTTTTGATAAATTAGACGCTATTTTTTTTGCTGGAGATTTAGTTAATATTCCCGACCGTGCCTCAGAATGGTTTGATGATAATCGAGGAAATGCTTTTTTTTCTAATCTCCAAGGTAGAGCTAATTATGAATTAGAAAAAGATGGTACAAAAACTATTTATAAAGGTGGGGAGTTAATTCAAAATATGCCTCTTTTTCCAGCAATTGGCAACCACGAAGTTATGGGTATATTTTCCATGAAAACTTCTTTGAATTACCAATTTAGTCAACCCTACCCACGGGATGCTGCATCAGATTTATATAGGCAAAATTCCACAAATATTAATCCTGATATAAATTGGTTAAAAAATAATTCTTTTAATACTTACACTTACCAAGAAATTTTTACCCTTCCTCAAAATGGTTCAGAAGAAAAAAATTACTATGCTGTAACTTTTGGCGATGTACGTTTAGTAGTTTTATATATTACGAATATCTGGAGAGTTCCTCATTTAAGAGATAATGCTAGAGGCAAATATCGGGAACGAAAAAAAGATTTTGATAATCCGGCTGAATGGGGTTATGGCCAGCATATTTTTGAACCTATTAATCAAGGTAGCGAGCAATATAATTGGTTAGAAAAAGAACTGGCAAGTCAGGAATTTAAACAAGCTAAATATAAAGTCGCAATGTTTCACCATCCACCCCATTCTCTTGGTGAAAATATTGCCCCTGCTTATACTAATCCCATACAATTTATTGACCGAGATGAAAATGGCAATATTACGATGATTCGTTATGAATATCCTCAACAAAACGATTATATTATTCGAGATGTTTTACCTTTGTTAGAAACTGCTGGCGTACAGTTAGTATTTTACGGACATTCTCATCTTTGGAATCGCTTTTTATCTCCTACATAAGCTCCATAACTATTACCCACATTTGATGTTTCTAGAAAGTGCATTCCACTCGGACTAATAAAGCGATTCA
>NZ_JAAHGK010001499.1:0-1667 GCF_010672505.1 Okeania sp. SIO2B9
AAATATTAAGAAGAAGTAAGAAGGAAGAAGGAAGAAGGAAAAAATAATTGTGAGCCACCTAAAATAAAATTGGTATAACACCTAAGACCTAACACCTACTCTCACATAAAATTGGTATAAGAGTTAAATGATTGATTTAGAGAACTAATTCCACTTAATCTGGAAGATAATGTATTTAAGTTGGAACGAGAAAAACATACAGCAGAAATTGATAGATAAAAGAAAAGAAAAACATCGGTGTCATTTCAGTTATCAGTTATCAGTACCTCTGCAATAAGGAGACTTGAAATACGGAATTATCTTTTTTTTGATCCCCTTAAAAGGGGAAGCTTTAGACAACAATTTTTCGGTAAAAAGGTTTCCAGGACTTTTTAATGTCAGAAAATCACCAACAGTTGTTTGACATCTTATTTTAAAATGCTATAAGTTTCTAGACTTATTTCAATTTTCAGCTTTTATTTATTTATGCGTTATTTTGTCTTCAAACCAATGATTAACAAGGTAAATTCTCTCATCTTGGCTATAGTTTTGATTTTATTATCAGTTGCAATACCTAACTTTAATCTACCTGTAGCTAATGCAGAAAATATTCTCTCAGGATTTAGCTTGTCTGCACAAAATGATTTGCAAATTACCGTAGGGCAAAGTCAAAAATCAGCCGATAAATTAGCTTTAGATTTACAGAAAAATCTCAACAGTAAAAGGAATGAAATTGGGAAATTAGCTATATTAATTATTCATCCCCACGGAGAGTTTGACAAAACAGAACCAATTTCGTTAGCAGAGAGAGAAGGTGGGGGGTCAGTATTAGAAATGAAGATACATTGGCATAGAAAACTGCCCTTTATGACACGCAATCATTTAACTATTATTGACTGGGAAATTTTACACAATCGACATTTTGGAGCTGCTGTTATTTTAGATGATGCTATACTTTCTCCGATTCATCCTCAAGAGTTAAATAATTTATTTAAAGAGTTACTGCCAGATAATCTCTAAAAATCGGATGTAATCAGAATTTTGATATTCTTGCCCACATTCGGCACTTCAATTTGTCACATGAAAATTAGTATAAAATCCGTAGCTTGCTTAAGTATTTATACTATATAAATTATCTTCATTTACCTCGATCGGGAGTCAAATTCTCAGTTAAATATGCCAGCATAAATACTTACTGAATCCTTGACTCCTATTGACCACTATAATTTTCTTCTTATTTCTTATTTCTTACTTCTTATTTCTTACTTTTGACTTTTGACTTATATTTTGATGTTACATTTTGTGGTGCGGAATGTGGGTTCTTGCCATGTCCACTGCATCCTTTCTGGGTCTAGTTGAATTGATTAAATGGTTACTCATATCTATTGATTTATGACTAATTTAAAAAAATGGAAGCTTTTACAATCTAGGTTAGTAATTAATAATAAATGGTGTCAGGTAAGACAGGATGAAGTTGAATTACCGAATGGCAAAATTATAGATGATTTTTTTGTTAATGTTAGACCAGATATTGCTCTTGTTTTTCCTGTAACTGTTCGACAAGAAATTGTATTTGTCCGTCAATATAGACATGGAGTTGGTAAAGTCTTATTAGAGCTACCCGCAGGATCTTTTAATCCTCAAGTAGAAATTCCTGAAGTAGCTGCTAGTAGAGAACTTACTGAAGA
>NZ_JAAHGK010000015.1:0-11453 GCF_010672505.1 Okeania sp. SIO2B9
TCCAGTTTATGAACCAACGGGAGTACTGAGTTTATTTGTTTTTAGTGGTTTAGGTTTATATCGGTCATGGCAGTGTAAGTTAGAGAAAAAGAAATAAATATCATTTCCAGGACTTACGCACGCTTCACCTTGAAAACCCGATATGTATGGGCGAATGGCATTCGCCCTCACTTGATACTTAAATTTAACTCAAAATTGGTACAGCTAAAGATTCATACATTTCACTAGAAAAAGGTTGAAAATCATCATGTTTGACTATTAAATGACAAAGCAATCTCATTTGTAATGGCGCTGGTGGTAGATTTACCCGTTCTAATATTACTTTAACTGCATCAGGATACTTTTTCAGTAGGGGAAAAACATCATTTAATAAATATCGAGGGCAAAAACCTAAAAGGTAAAAATCTTTGGTGCGTAGCATTAAAGCATCTCGGTCAAAACTGTTTTGTGCATCGTGCATTAAATACAAAGTTTCTCCTACCTCTAATTTTTTGATTCTGTCAATAGTTTCAGGCGCCATATATCGTAAACCATGAGTAAAAAAATATAGATGATAAACACCATTTTCATCTTGTTCTGGGTAAGGAAAAACTTCATAATTATCTGTTACTTTTTTACCTCCGCTACGAGACAATAAAACCATAGGGTCATCTTCTGTTTCTGAGAGATTTTGCCAACTAATAAAATCTGGGTAATCTGGTCGCGTTTTCTTCATAATTCTATGAGAAAATACAGGCAATAATTCCTGAGAGCGATAAACTTTATCAAATTCATTTAAAGACCAAATACCAGCAAAACCACAATCTTTCTTGGCTTTTTCTGCACCTTTCAAGTAAACAAATTCATACCAACCATTTTCATAAGTTAAGCGACCTACTGGAAACCAAGCACGAGTAACGGGGTCTTGCCAAGCTAAAAATAATTTTTTCATTGCAAATTTTCTCTTATTTGTAAAAGTCTATTTTGATTAATTTTCAGAATTTATTGAGCAAATTCAATAGAAATTTCAGAAATATAATTTTTAGGTATTCGTTCAAATAACGATAAAGTATCTTTTGCTGATATATTCGCTAAATTTTCAAGCCAAATTAGAGCAGCTTTGGGATATATTTGTGCTGCATTTTTAAATACATCTAGTGTCAACATAGGTTTGTTATCTCCTATTTTATCATACATTGCCGATTTTGATTTTGCTAAATAATTTTTAACAGCTTTACTATTGATTATATTCTTCTTTTTGGAATCTAGTAATTCTCTACCTAGACTAGATGCGTGGTCAAATGTTGGTGCTAAATGTACTGAATTATTCATAATAAATCCCCAATTTTCGTGATGCCTATCGGTGTTACCTATCCAAGCATCTAATAATAAGTAACCAACAAAAGTTTCTATTGCTGTTTCAATACCTTGAGGAGGTTTCCAGTTTAAAGGTAATTTAATAGGCATAGGATTATTGGCGATCGCCTCAACTACAATATCAAGAGTATGTTCAGACACTCTGTAATTATTAGAACTAAATTCGGGATAACTTTCGTCTATTTTTACTAAAATTTGGTTGCCAAGAATAAGACTGTTATTGTCTGATACAAAGGAAGGAGAAATTGTGCCTAAATTGTCTTTCCAAATTGCTAGTTCATAATGTGCATGAGGTAGGTTTAGTAACTCACATAATTCTGATGTTATTTTTTCTGCCCAAGCTTCTCCAGTATTAGGTCTAGCTTTTTTATATAAGTAGTTAATTTCATCCTCGCAATACCAATATTTTTCCTTAGTTCCTAATTGTTCATTTTCTGAGATTGAATCTTCTGAAACTTCAATAATTTTAAATAAATCGGACATTATTAGTTAGTTATTTTTAATCTAAGATGATTTACGCTGAGACGGTATAGATAACGCTCAATACTATTGTACAATAATTTTTAAACTCTATAGATAGTAGCTGTGCATAAGTGGTATCTAACTAATTTTAAATATCAATTAAAGCTTTTTTTGTATTTTTTTTATTTATAAATAGACATCTTCAAAAATAAAAAATCTAATTAATTCTTATCAATAACTTATTAATAACTTCCCCCTATTTACCATTCTATACTACCTATTATCTCTTTTCTGGAGATGTCTAATAAAAAACAAAATCATTTCTGTAGGTCATTATTGGTAATAAATGTTATACTATAAACTTAAACAATAACTCAAGTGATTTTGGGCAATATTTTAATACTCAAATTAAAAAATATTGCTTAGAACATTTTTGTAAACTGAGGTACACCCTGAAGCGAGTAAGATGCACGGTTCCCGAAAAATCGCACTGGGAACATTTAATTTTTAAGATCGGGCACGCGGGCAAGATTCTCGCACTTCATAATACCTGGAATTTGCTCTAACAAATAACTTTTAACTAATAAAATGACCAAAAATTTCGATTTCCAAGAAGAATACGACATCATCGTAGTAGGCGCCGGACACTCGGGTTGCGAAGCCGCCCTTGCTTCCGCACGCCTAGGTTGCCACACCCTCTTACTAACTCTCAACCTCGATAAAATTGCCTGGCAACCATGCAACCCCGCTGTTGGGGGACCCGCAAAATCTCAACTTACTCACGAAGTCGATGCTTTAGGTGGAGAAATAGGCAAAATGGCAGACCGCACTTATCTGCAAAAACGCATTCTCAATTCTTCTCGCGGACCTGCTGTTTGGGCGTTACGCGCTCAAACTGACAAACGGGAATACGCGACTGTTATGCGTAATATTGTCGAAAATCAAGAAAACCTCCGAGTTCGGGAAAGTATGGTGACAGACTTGGTTTTGGGAGACAACGACGAAATTATAGGAGTAGAAACTTACTTCGGTGTCGCTTTCAAATGTAAAGCTGTTATCCTCACTACCGGAACATTCCTCGGTGGAGTCATTTGGGTAGGCAATAAATCTATGCCAGCAGGTCGCGCCGGAGAATTTCCTGCTATTGGTCTGACTGAAACCCTGAATAAACTTGGTTTTGAAACCGGACGCCTGAAAACGGGTACACCTGCCAGAGTTGACAAACGCTCGGTTGACTACACCGATCTAGAACCGCAACCAGGGGATGAAAAAGTGCGTTGGTTTAGTTTCGATCCGGAAGTTTGGGTGGAACGGGAACAGATGTGTTGTTATCTCACCCGCACTACTCCAGAAACTCACAAATTAATTCGCGATAACTTGCATTTGTCTCCTATTTATGGTGGGTGGGTGGATGCGAAGGGTCCCCGTTATTGTCCGAGTATTGAGGATAAAATTGTGCGGTTTGCTGATAAGAGTAGTCATCAAATATTTATTGAACCGGAAGGTCGTGATATTCCTGAACTTTATATTCAGGGGTTTTCTACTGGTTTGCCAGAGAAATTGCAATTACAAATGTTGCGGAGTTTGCCTGGTTTGGAAAATTGTGTGATGTTGCGACCTGCTTATGCGGTGGAATATGATTATTTGCCTGCGACTCAATGTTATCCGACGTTGATGACTAAGAAAATTGAGGGGTTATTTTGTGCCGGTCAAATTAATGGTACAACTGGATATGAAGAGGCAGCAGCTCAAGGTTTGGTGGCGGGAATAAATGCGGTTCATTTTGTTAAGAATAAGGAGATGATTATCTTTCCCAGGGAACAAAGTTATATTGGTACTTTGATGGACGATCTATGTACCAAAGATTTGCGAGAACCCTATAGAATGTTGACAAGTCGTTCGGAATATCGTTTAATTTTACGGTCTGATAATGCTGACCAAAGACTAACTCCTTTGGGTCGAGAAATTGGTTTAATAGATGACCGTCGGTGGGAGTTATTTGAGAGGAAGCGAACTAATATTAATGGGGAAAAAGCTCGGTTAAAATCAACTCGAATTAAAGAATTAGAAGAAGTAGCTATTAATATTGTTGCCGATACTCAGACAAGAATTAAAGGTTCGATTACTTTGGCAGATTTGTTACGCCGACCTGGTTTCCATTATGTAGATTTAGAAAAGTATAATTTGGGGAATTTAGATTTAAAATTAGTGGAAAAAGAAGGAGCAGAAATTGATATTAAATATTCCGGTTATTTGCAAAGACAACAAAATCAAATCGACCAAATAAGTCGGCAAGAAAATCGGAAGTTACCTGCTAATTTAGATTATTTTGCTATTGATACATTGTCGATGGAAGCGCGGGAAAAATTGTCAAAAGTTCAGCCTTTAACTATTGGGCAAGCTTCTCGAATTGGGGGAGTAAATCCAGCAGATATTAATGCTTTGTTGGTTTATTTGGAAGTGCAATATCGACTTGTGGAAGTTAAAAGTTAAAAGTCAAAAGTCAAAAGTTAGAAGCTTTTGTAGGGTGCGTTTCACTGCGTGACATGAAAATGAAATGTAACGCACCGAATATTATGGAAGAGGCGGTGCGTTACGCTTTCCTGCGGAGTGCTGCGCAAACCCTAACACACCCTACTAGACTCTCCTGTAATCCTTGTTTCTTTTGGATAATTATAAAGATATTCTAATACATTATTCATTTTAGGACAGCATATATATAATTGGTCACTAGAATTTTACCTTTATTTTTATTTTGGAGGTATTTAATGAACCATTTACCTGCCATCGCAAAATCTGCTACTAATCTGGAGGAGTTCCAGCAAAAGTTAGCTAAATTGGATTTAGAACCAATTATTTTCAAAATCACTCATCCCAAGGAGGACAAGGGTTGGACTTTAGAAAAAGCGGATCGAGTTGCCGAACTTTATAAACAATTTCTGACCTTGATGTTTTTATGTCCTAATGCTGAAGTTTTACCAACGACTGAGATAGACGATTTTTGGCATTATCATATCCTGGATACTGCGCTCAGATCGTAATATTCATCCCACACAAAATCGCGTACTCTCTTTAGCTGAAGCTTCCAAATTACATACTATTTCAGATTTTAATTATCAATGGGGACCTTTGATTTGGAAAAACAAAAAAATTAAGCAAGCATCAGATAGTTTAATCAGAGAATAAATCGGCGAAAGTATTCCACCCAAATTTATGTATTTGCTCGGTCAACATTTAATTAATATTACTGAAAAAAATATTAATACAACTCCAAAAGAAAATCCTTTACAGCTTGAACTATTTTCTTTAAGTAATTTTAGTTGTTAATTCCTAACCTTTTAAATAACTGAATATAATCTTGTAAATCAGGCAATATCTGTTCCAGAGAATAAGGGTTAATTTATGGTAACTGAAGTTCTGATTTTGCTTGAGCAATTTTTCTAGCTTTGCCATAAAGATAATTAAGTCGTTCAGCTAAATAATTCCGTAGAGAACAATGCACCCTAGCTTCGTAAGGGGGGAATGTTTGTTGTGAGTTTGTATTCTAATTGAGTCCGAAAAGCAAAAATTTATCCACGCCAATGCCTAGAGTTATTAGCTCTTTCTTCCTCCCAATATTGATAAAGTAGTAAATGTTAAATAATTAAAGTCACCAAACTTTCAACAGCACTTTTTTCACTTCTACCGAATGCTTCTAACTCTTCAATTAAGTTCTCATAATCTAGGTTTTCTAATTGACGATTATTTAGTAGTTTGATTGTTTCTTCTAATCACAGGAAATAATCTTCTTCATACAGTAATTTTAGATCGGTAATTTTATTAACCATGTTTTGTATGTATTTGTGAAAAAGTTAGCGATCGCTCAACAAAAATTTCAATAATTTATCGAAATGACCGTTTAAATTTTGGGGTTAAAACAATTTCTCTGACGATACGGCTGATGCCACGCTTCGCGATCGCTACAATCTCTTAATATCCTAACCTTACTTTTTTTAGTTGAATAAAAAGTCATGATTAGGGGCAAACAACCCCCACTAATTTAATACTATCACAATTTTTTTGAGGATGCAATGAGAAATCCTTCCGCGCGCCGATTTTTTAGAAGCTTCACGGGATGACATTTTTAGTGGTGAGGAATTATAGGTGGCAATAATGGAAAAGATATTAATTTAACGATGCGAGAAATTTGGCGGTGATCTATAATTTTTGATTTTTGTAATTTTTGTATTTTTGATAGCTGAGAAAATCAGTGAATTTCGTGGAGTGGAAATTTTGGGTACAATAGGGACGGATATTGCTAGGCAAGGTTGAGACGATCGCTAGAAAAAATAGACAATTTTTCTAGAGAGGTTCACAGAATAAAAATTCTTGTAGTTTTTGAGTAATGGATGGGAATAATAGAGAAGAGATTAATTTCATTATTAGATATTTAGTTGCTTGGGCAATTGGGTAAATCAAACACAGAAATGGTAACTATTACAACTCTAACCTTTGAACTTAGCTCACCTTCTAATGAATCATTCCCCACCAGAAAAAATTATTCGATCTAATAGTAAATATACTCAATTAATTTAAAACATATAGAATCAAGAGAAAATACTAATGCTCAAAGAAGCTTACTAGGAATAGTAATAAGTCATCAAATTGTCTGCATAATTAAAGAACAAACTAAAGTTGCAGGAGTAATAACAAAATATCTATGCAAGTTACTATATTTTTGCAATGAAATAGGTTAATTTTGTCAGATTAAAATTGTTTCCTATGACAAAAGCAATATTCCTCGGCCACCTTGGCAAAACCACTTGTTTAATTGCTTGAAAAAAAGTCAGTCACAGAATATGAAAAATTTTCCAGATTTTACTAATTACGGTTATCAAATTAGTCAAGAACTAGGGCGTAATTTACAAGGTGGAAGGATTACATATTTAGCTTCCTCTATCACTTCAAATCGACAGGTTGTAATTAAGGAATTTAGATTTGCTCTTGCTGATGGAAGTTGATCAGCTTTTAAGAATTATCAACGGGAAATTTCAGCTCTCAAACAATTAAAACATTCTCAAATTCCTTATTATTTAAATTCTTTTGAAACTGAGTATGGGTTTTGTTTGGTAACAGAATATATTCATGCTCCATCTTTGGCAGAAAGGCATATTTTTACTCCTGAAGAAGTGAAACAAATTGCTATTTCAGTTTTGGGAATTTTGGTATATTTGCAAAATTTTCAACCTCCAATAATTCATCGGGATATTAAACCGGAGAATATTTTAGTGGATGAAAATTTGTAGGTTTATTTGGTGGATTTTGGTTTGGCAAGATTGCGAGGTGAGGAGTTGGCTTTAAGTAGTATTGCAGCGGGAACTCCAGGATTTATGCCACCGGAGGAAATGTTTAATCTACCTTTGAGTAATGCTTCTGATTTATATAGTTTGGGGGCGACTTTAATTTGTTTGTTGACGGGAACTAGGAATGTGGAAGTTGATAGGTTATTGGATGAAGATTATAAGTTTAAGTTTGAAGATTTAGTAAATCAAATTCCAGCAAGTCACACTTTGGTAAAAAATTTTTCACAACGCTCTAACTTTTGTACTTGTTTATAACCACTACCAATAGGTTGTCAATAAACCTCCAAACATTCCTCATTAATATCTACCAACCAAACCTCAATTACATTATTTTCTGCATCAAGAGGAACTTTAACTTCACGGTCGAATTGAATCGTACTATCTGCCACTTCAATTACCAAAAATAAATCCTGAGACTGGGGATGTCCTGATTAATAAAAATCTGCTTTTGGTTCTAACAAAGCTATATCTGGTCATGGTTCAGAATAATCATCTAATTCAACAGGGTTTTGAACGCTGACTAGAGTTAGATCGTCTAACTTTTGAGAAAATAATTTATTTAAACGATTTACACAAGCTGCATGGTGACAACCTACTGGGGACATTTTGAGAATTTCTCCTCTTATTAGTTCTACTCGCTCATCTTCTTTCAGGATGCCTACTTCAGGCATTTTGTTATATTCTTTGACGTTAAATTGTCGTTTTCGCAGTTGGACTGACATGGCACACCATTTTTTGAGATTAGCATTCTATAGGAAAGCGGAATTGAGTTCTATATGAATGCTTCACAGAATGAAAATATCTCTGGCATTGCTCCTGTGGAAGATTCCGAAAAATCCTTTGGCACGACTAATTTTCCGATAACTGATAACTGATTTAGGTGTGTCATGGCACTACAAATTTTGCTGATAACCGATAATTGATAACTGATAACTGATAACTGATAACTGAAATGACCACTCCTGAAAATACCATCCGCATCAGAGGTGCCAGACAACATAACCTCAAAAACATCGACCTAGAACTCCCACGCGATCGCCTCATTGTGTTTACAGGAGTCTCTGGCTCTGGCAAATCCTCCCTCGCCTTCGACACAATTTTCGCCGAAGGGCAACGTCGCTACGTCGAATCCCTGAGTGCCTATGCCCGACAATTTCTCGGACAGCTCGACAAACCAGACGTAGACTCCATCGAAGGATTAAGCCCTGCCATTTCCATCGACCAAAAATCCACATCCCATAATCCTCGCTCCACAGTCGGCACCGTCACAGAAATTTACGACTATCTGAGATTACTATTTGGTAGAGCAGGAGAACCCCATTGCCCAATTTGCCACCATAATATTGCTCCCCAAACTATTGATGAAATGTGCGACAGAATTATGGCTCTTCCAGACCGCACGAAATTTCATATCTTAGCTCCCGTGGTTCGAGGCAAAAAGGGGACTCATAAGAAACTTTTGTCTAGTTTAGCTGCTCAAGGATTTGTTCGTTTGAGGGTTGATGGAGAGGTTGTAGAAATTGCTGAAAACATCAATTTAGATAAAAATTATACTCATACTATAGAAGTAGTGATTGACAGACTTATCAAAAAGCCTGGGATAGAGGAGCGTTTAGCAGATTCTTTGAATACTTGTCTACGTCAATCTACTGGAATTGCTTTAATTGACGTATTAAATAACACATCAGTAAAAATAGGGGCAGTGCCTACAAAAAATAAGTATAATCTAAATCCAGAAAAAATGGCAACTTCAGCTAATTCTAAATCTGGGAATAATTCGGCTAATTCCAGTCAGGAACTAGAAGTAGAAATGGAAAAGTCTCAGACTCAAATAGTCTTTTCGGAAAATTTTGCCTGTCCGGAACATGGAGCGGTGATGGAGGAATTGTCGCCGCGGCTCTTTTCTTTCAACTCCCCCTATGGTGCTTGCCCGACCTGTCACGGCTTGGGTAGTTTGAAGCAATTTTCCCCGGAGTTAATAGTACCCGACCCTAATGCACCTTTATATTCAGCGATCGCTCCCTGGTCGAATAAGGAAAATCCCTATTATTTTTCTCTTCTTTATAGTTTGGCTGAAGCTTATGACTTTGAGATAGAAACTCCCTGGAATAAATTGAGCAAGAAAGAACAAAAGTTAGTGCTTGAAGGTAGCGACGAACCTATCTGGATGGAAACGAAAAATGGAGAAGGAGATTATCGTTACTACCCTGGAGTTATCCCGACTTTGGCAAAGCAATATGAGGAAACTGGTTCAGATTTAATCAAACAAAAATTAGAACAATACTTAGTCAATCAAACCTGCGAAACTTGTCAAGGAAAAAGATTAAAGCCAGAAGCACTTTCCGTAGAAGTCGGGCAATATAAAATTATCGACTTTACAGAAGTTTCAATTCGAGAATGTCTAGAAAAAATCAATAACTTACAACTGAGCGATCGCCAGGCAAAAATAGCAGAATTAGTATTGAGAGAAATCCGAGCCAGACTAAATTTTCTTTTGGATGTTGGCTTAGATTATCTAACATTAGACCGAGCAACAATGACACTTTCTGGAGGAGAAGCACAAAGAATTAGATTAGCAACACAAATCGGTTCTGGCTTAACAGGAGTTCTCTACGTTTTAGACGAACCAAGTATCGGTTTACATCAGAGAGATAACAATCGCCTCTTGCAAACTTTAACCAAACTTCGCGACTTAGGAAATACATTAATAGTTGTAGAACATGACGAAGAAACTATTAGAACTGCCGACCATATTATTGATATAGGTTCCGGAGCAGGAGTGCATGGCGGGCGAATAATTTCTCAGGGAAATTTTCAGACATTATTAGCAACAGAAGAGTCACTAACAGGTGCTTATTTATCCGGCAAAAAATTTATTGCCACCCCATCCGAAAGAAGAGCAGGAAATGGCAAGTCTCTACTACTGAAAAATTGTCATCGAAACAATCTCAAAAATATAGATATAGAAATTCCTTTAGGAAAACTTGTCTGTATTACTGGCGTTTCTGGTTCAGGAAAATCCACCTTGATGAACGAATTACTTTATCCAGCTTTGCAAAATCATCTCAGTCGTAATATTCCCTTTCCCAAAGACTTAGAAAAAATCAAAGGATTAAAAGCAATAGACAAAGTAATCGTAATCGACCAATCACCTATTGGCAGAACTCCCCGTTCCAATCCAGCAACTTATACAGGAGTGTTTGATGTAATTAGAGGAATATTTGCCGAGACTATCGAAGCAAAAGCTAGAGGTTATAAACCAGGGCAATTTTCCTTTAATGTCAAAGGTGGCAGATGTGAAGCTTGTAGCGGACAAGGCGTGAATGTAATTGAAATGAATTTTCTGCCAGATGTTTATGTGCAATGTGAAGTTTGTAAGGGTGCAAGATATAGTAGAGAAACTTTGCAAGTGAGATATAAAGATAAGTCAATTGCTGATGTTTTGGATATGACTGTGGAGGAAGGTTTGGAAGTATTTAAAAATATTCCAAGGGCGGCGAGTCGATTACAAACTTTGGTAGATGTGGGATTAGGTTATGTGAAATTAGGTCAGCCTGCACCGACTCTTTCTGGTGGGGAAGCTCAACGAGTAAAATTGGCTTCTGAATTGTCTCGGCGAGCGACGGGAAAAACTATTTATTTAATAGATGAACCGACTACTGGTTTATCATTTTATGATGTTCATCAGTTATTGAATGTTTTGCAAAGATTGGTAGATAAAGGAAATTCCATTGTAGTGATTGAGCATAATTTAGATGTGATTCGTTGCGCCGACTGGGCAATAGATTTAGGTCCGGAAGGAGGAGATAAAGGAGGAGAAATTATTGTTTGTGGAACGCCGGAAGAGGTGGCAGAGAATTTTCAGTCTTATACTGGGAAATATTTGCGAGAAGTGTTGGAAAAGTATCCGCCGAAAGTTGAGGAAAATTGAGATTTACTGAAGTTTGAAATTTTTGCCAGTTCTCTGAGGAGATGAAAATTTCACTCTTATATAGATAGTCGAAAATTTGTCAGAGACTTTTCCCAGATATCTGCTCTATCTAGAGGAAAGTAGATATTTTCTGAAGTGGAGCAACTGCCTCTTACCTACCCTCAACTTTTTGCCAGTTTTCCTCACAGATGAAAATTTCACTTCTATATATATGTAGCCGAAAATTTGCCAGAGACTTTTCCCAGATATCTGCTCTATCTAGAGGAAAGTAGAGATTTTCTGAAGTGGAGCAACTGCCTCTTGCTTCCCTTTGAGTTTTTGCCAATTCTCTGAGGAGATGAAAATTTCACTCTTATATAGAT
>NZ_JAAHGK010000150.1:0-8706 GCF_010672505.1 Okeania sp. SIO2B9
CAAGGAACAAAGCTACTTCTGCTGCAATTCATAGACGAAGAAGGCCATCCATTGCCTAAATATGAAGTAGCTTTGTTCCTTGTAAACTAGGCTCTTTTTGGGTGCTAACAACAGTGCCACGAACTTTGGCAATTTGCATGATCTCTAATTTAATTACATGATTTTCAGATATGAGATTTTAGATTGAAACCTGAAAAGTTGTTTTTCACTCTCGGTTTTATTATGTGCTAGAATTTAGTCACTAATGCTCACTAATATCTTCTGCTTCTACCCAAAGGTGCTAGATTTTTCTAGTCTGTAGGATATTACGGTCATGCCTAACTGCCATAAAATACCCTTCAGCGTTCAGTAAATATTGACTGATTATTGCTGAGTGCTTTGATATATTTGCTGCGTCTCAGATATTTATCGCATCTAAAAAATTGCAGCTTTTAGTGGTCAGACTCAAAACAGAAACTATTTTACAGTTCCACAGTCAGGATTGAGGATTCAATAAACTCCAGAAGTTCACGAATGGAACTATATCTGTTGACGGTATACTCCATTTAACTCTTGTAGATCATAAAATCCTCATTCCAAGGAATACAGCTTTTAAAAGTAGGAAACTTATCTACTGTTGTTTGACTCTAGGAAACACCTTCTAGGTAAATTCTCTTTTTCAGTTCAATCTCAAAACCTGCTATCCGCAATCAAGTTATGGTCTATTTACTGGACGAACAGCGTTGGTGCTGTCACGAAATTGTTCTACTTCTTCTGTATAACGAATAGGTAAAACATACTCTAGGTTTTCATGGGGACGAGCGATGATATGGGTAGACATTGTTTGGCCTCCATTCACCCGCTTGACGTTATCAACTCCTGCTGCTACTGAAGCTTGTACTTCTGATACATCTCCGCGAATGATCACAGTTACCCGACCACTACCAATCTTTTCATAGCCAACAAGGGTAACTCGTGCAGCTTTCACCATTGCATCTGCTGCTTCTACGACTGCTGGAAAGCCTAGGGTTTCTACCATCCCGACGGCAATTGACATTATTCTTACTCCGTGATATTCTTTTGCTTTACTTGTATATGTATTGACTTTATCCTAGCTATGGCTATTTGGAATAATAATTGCTTTTCCAAATAATGCTCTAAGTTGGGGAGTGATTAATTCCTAAATTTACTAGAATTTTAGATGATAATTTTTGAAGGCTTTCCCTGGAATGGGCAATCTCTTAAATAATGATTGCCCTAAGATCTTAGGGTAAAGTTGGTGTTTTTTCTTACAGAACCTAAAGCACGATCCTAAAGCTTGTGAAAGTCAAGCATTATTGGTCACAGATGTAGATTTTTGATCTGCAAAGTTACTTAGTTCTAAGATTTTAATCATTATATTTGCAGTTATCTGCAAAAAAAACTTTTCATCAACCAGTTCTAGTCAAAATACTTGTAGTAATTCTCACTGCCTCAAATGAGTCTTGCTAACTAATAAGTTCGGAACTGATCGACTTCTTCAGTATATCGAATTGGCAATACATACTCTAAGTTTTCGTGGGGACGAGCAATGATATGAGTTGATACTACCTCACCACCGTTAACTCGTTTGGCTGATTCTATACCTGCAGCAACAGAAGCTTGTACTTCTGATACATCTCCTCGGACAATTACTGTTACACGAGCACTACCAATTTTTTCGTAACCGACCAGAGTAACTCTAGCTGCTTTAACCATAGCATCAGCAGCCTCTACTACCGCTGGAAACCCTCTAGTTTCAATCATTCCCACAGCAATTGGCATTTATTTTCCTCCTATTGACCAATAGTTAACTTAAGCATTGAGGCCAGTGTTGTCTCTAGATAGTTTTCAAGGGAATTCCCATTATTATGATTAAACCTATCAAATGCTATAGTTTTAGCATAGAGAAACATGGCATCGTTGACAATAGCAACTATCATCATAATTCATAATTGCAGGTATTTATAAAAATAAATTAGCTAAGATTGAAATCTTTGGACTTAATGACTTAATTACTAATTCTAGCGATCCTCAGCCTCCAGATACCAATCCTAAATTTTTTTTTATTACTTTTGGAACCATGGTCTGTAAGTAGCAAAAAAATCAGTACATATACTTATAATAAGTTGAACCTATATTAATAATATATATTTATTTTTAACAGTAAAGGTAAATAAATAATAAATCATGGAATTTCTGACTCAAAACTGTTGGTGGATACCTTTTTATGGTTTAATTGGAGCAATTTTGACTTTACCCTGGTCAACAGGGATAATTCAACGTACGGGACCACGGCCAGCAGCTTATTTTAATATCTTGATGACGTTATTGGCCTTTATTCATGGTTCCATTGTTTATCAAGCTGTTTGTCACCAAGAACCACGAGAAATCATATTCAACTGGCTACAAACGGCAGACCTCAACTTATCTTTTGCCTTTAATATCTCATCTGTAACCGTTGGAGCAATGGATGTTGTGACGGGTTTCAGTCTATTAGCCCAACTTTATGCTTTGGGATATTTAGAAAAGGATTGGGCGCTAGCCAGATTTTTTGGACTAATGGGATTTTTTGAGGCAGCAATGAGTGGCTTAACAATTAGTGACTCTTTGTTCATTTCCTATACTTTGCTAGAAATGCTGACTCTTTCTACTTATTTGTTAGTAGGTTTTTGGTATGCTCAACCCCTGGTCGTAACAGCAGCTAGAGATGCGTTTTTAACGAAGCGAGTCGGAGATGTTTTACTACTCATGGGAGTAGTTGCCATATCAGCTTTAGCTGGCAGTATGAATTTTACTGACCTATATGAATGGGCTGAAAGAGTAGAACTTTCTCCTATTACTGGTAATTTGTTAGGATTGGCTTTGATTGCGGGGCCAATAGGTAAATGCGCTCAATTTCCTCTGCATCTATGGTTGGATAAGGCAATGGAAGGGCCAAACCCAGCTTCAATTTTGCGGAATACTGTGGTGGTTGCCATGGGAGCTTATGTACTGATCCAAATGCAGCCGATTTTAATTATTGCTCCTATAGCTCTAGATGTATTAGTGGTGATCGGAACTATAACTGCGATCGGAGCTTCTCTTGTTGCTTTAGCTCAAATTGACCTTAAGCGTGCTTTGTCTCATTCTACCAGTGCTTACCTAGGTTTAGTGTTTATTTCTGTTGGTACACAATGGACTGGTTTTGGCTTGCTGTTACTATTAGCTCATTGCATTGCTAAAGCGCTATTATTTATGAGTGCTGGAGGGGTAATTTTGACTACAAATAGCCAAAATCTTACAGAAATGGGGGGTTTGGGGTCTCGAATGCCAGTTACGACAACTTCTTTCTTAGTAGGTACTGCAGGTTTAATCGGGTTATTACCTTTAGGGGGTTTCTGGGCGTTACGACAAGGTTTAGATGTGTTTTGGATTATCGATCCTTGGGTTGTACCTGTTTTGTTATTTGTTAATTTCCTGACTGCTTTAAATTTAACCCGTGTTTATCGTTTGGTGTTCTGGGGTGAATCTCAACCGAAAACGAAACGGGCACCAGAAGTTCCCTGGCCAATGGCTGTACCGATGGTATCGTTAATTATCGTTACTCTACTCACACCGATAATGATGCAACGGTTATCACTATTACCTGACTGGGGTTATATTAATTTAGCTGTTGTGATTTTGTTAGTTGCATCTGGTTTGATTGGTGTTATTTTTGGTAGCATGATGGAGTTAGGCAGAATTTGGTCTCGACCAGTATATGCTCCTTTGCGTTTTGTTCAAGATTTGCTTGCTTATGATTTCTATATCGATCGTTTCTACGATGTAACTGTGGTATTTGCGGTTAGCCAACTTTCAAGGTTAAATGCTTGGGTTGACCGTTATATTGTTGATGGAGTTGTTAATTTAGTTGGTTTGGCAACGATTTTTAGTGGGGAGGGTTTGAAGTATGGGGTATCTGGTAAAGGTCAATCTTATGTGCTTACTATTCTGATAGGGGTTGGTGTCTTGGGGGTTTTGGCACTGTGGTTGATTGATTTTAGCTTTTGAAGGTAAGGAAGAATGAAGAAGGCAGAAGGGTTAGAGCGGAAGGGTTAGAGCGGAAGGGCGAAAAACGTTTTGGTATTAGTGCTTTTACTCAAGTTCTTATCCATAAATATTCAAATATTTCTTCCTGTTGCTTATTCCCTATTTTCTAGAGATATCTATTAGAGTTGTCGCTTTATAACTGAAAAAAATCCCAAAAACCTTGTTTTGTAAGGATTGTAGCTATTGGAAAATAAAAATGCTTGGAATTATTGCTCTGTCTAGGTTAGAGTGATTTTTTCCCTTTATTTAGCGACAACTCTATTATCAGGACTTATGCAGTTGAAGGTATTTCTGTCCGCAGCGACCGACACCGGAAGTAATTTAAAACACTACTTTTTCGTGCCTCGTGCGTCAGTCCTATTATATTAAACCTAAGTTTTGAGTATTTATAACGGTTTTCACAAGGTAAACTACAAAACTTGTGCCCTCTGCTTTTAAGCCAAAATTTCTGTATTTTATGTTAATGAAAACTTTCTACTCCCTGCTCCCTACTCCCTATTTTTTGGAGATATCTTATGAATAACTTTTCCCCTCAAACTGAAAAACTTAACTTCTGGACGAAATTAGCTTATGGTGCTGGCGATCTAGGTCCGGCAATTTGCGGTAATGTCCAGGTATTTTTCTTATTATTTTTCTTTACTAATGTTGCTGGTTTACCTGCTGGTATTGCGGGTAGTATTTTGATGATTGGTAAAATTTCTGATGCTATTAATGACCCGATAATTGGAGTGATGAGCGATCGCACTGTTCATCCTTGGGGTAGACGTTATCCTTGGATGGTTTTTGGTGCTATTCCTTTTGGGATTTTATTTTTTTTGCAGTGGATAGTTCCTAGTACGAATCAATCTTTTTTATTTTGGTATTATGTGATAATTGCTATTTTATTTAATCTTGCTTATACAGTTGTTAATCTTCCCTACGCTGCTTTGACTCCAGAGTTAACACAAAATTACCATGAACGAACAAGTTTAAATAGTTTCCGATTTGCTTTTTCTATTAGTGGTAGTATTCTTTCTTTAGTTCTTGCTCAATTAATTTTTTCTATTTTCCCAGATAATCCTATTCAACAATATATAGTTTTGGGTATAGTCTGTGCCATAATTTCTGTTTTACCTATTTATTGGTGTTTTTTTGGAACTCGTAAACGGACACTTTCTGTTAATAAAAAACAGGAGGAAGATAATAATACTAATTTACCTATTGCTGAACAAATTCGAGTAGCTTTTAGTAATAGTCCGTTTTTATTTGTCATTGGAATTTATCTGTGTTCTTGGTTGGGAGTGCAATTAACAGCTTCGATTTTGCCTTACTTTGTAATTAACTGGATGCAGCTACCAGAAGCGACTTTTCCTCAAGTGGCGATCGCTGTTCAAGGTACTGCTTTAACTATGTTATTTGTTTGGAGTTTTGTTAGTAAAAAACTGGGGAAGAAAGCTGTTTATTTTATGGGTGTTTGTTTGTGGATAATTGCTCAGGGTGGGTTATTTTTTATTCAACCTGGACAGGTTGGTTTATTGTATTTTTTGGCAATAATGGCTGGTTTTGGAGTGTCAATTGCTTATTTAGTTCCTTGGTCAATGATTCCTGATGTTATTGATTTGGATGAGTTAAATACTGGGCAAAGAAGGGAGGGAATTTTTTATTCTTTTATGGTTTTTTTGCAGAAGGTAGGGTTAGCTATTGGATTGTTTTTGGTAGGGGTAGCTTTGGATATTGCTGGGTTTATTGAAAGTGTTCCTGGGGAGACTCGACCTATTCAACCGGAGTCTGCTCTTTTGGCAATTCGGGTGGCAATTGGTCCGTTGCCTACTGTGTTTTTAATTGTTGGATTATTATTGGCTTATTTATATCCTATTACGCGGGAAGTACATGATGAAATATTGTTGAAGTTGAGGGAAAGAGGGGAGTAGGGGAGTAGGGGAGTAGGGGAGTAAGGGAGTGGGGGAGTAGGGGAGTGGTAAAAATAAGAATAATTAATGCTAAATAGGATGCCAATTATCAAAAAAATGATTTGGCTGATGCTAATTACTTAATAATTGAAGTGCTACCTAAGTATAGCATCACTTTTAGTAATTGGTATAATAAGAAGGTGTTAGGTTTTATGTTAAAACAAGTAACTTTGGAAAATTGGAAAAGTTTCCGCCATGCTGAGTTATATATTGACCCTTTAACAGTTTTAATTGGTACTAATGCTAGTGGAAAATCTAATGTTGTTGATGCTTTGGATTTTTTGAATAGTATTATGCAAGGTACTTCAGTAGAAGCGGTATTAACAGGCGATCGCTTTACTTCAGGTATTAGAGGTGGGGTTGAATGGGCAGTTAGAAAACCTGAAACAAAATTTAGTTTTCAAGTATTAGTAGATGGCGAAAATGAAGCGGGTGATTATCTTTATAAAATTACTATAGAAACTCAACCTACTATACAGGTAATATATGAATCTTTAACTTTGATTGATAGTCAAAAACTCTCAGATAGTAATTCATTTCAGCAACTTTCTTTTATCCCCTCAACTGTGGTACCAGACGGGGTAAAGTATAAGCTTTTTGAAGCAGATAAAGAATATATTGAAAAAATTTATCCCACTCCTAATCCTTGGTTGGATCGTTTTACAACACAGATTCCTTTCTATGAATTTGATAATGTTCATCAAATTATGCTTGCCGAAAGTATAGTACCAAATCTTCTCAAAAAGATTTTTATTTTAAATCCCATACCTTCCCAAATGCGGGATTATTCACCCCTATCAAAAAAATTAGAAAGAGATGGTTCTAATATTGCCGGAGTTTTAGCAGCATTACCCAAAAAACAGAAAGCTGAAGTAGAAGAATATTTATTAAAATATCTGGCACAATTACCAGAAGGAGATATGCGAAAAATTTGGGCTGAAACTGTAGGAAGACTAGGTCGCGATGCCATGCTTTACTGTGAAGAAATCTGGCATCCTAATCAACAACCAATGATAGTTGATGCTTGTGGAATGTCAGATGGAACTTTACGATTTTTGGCAATTTTAACAGCTATGTTAACTCAGCCAGAAAAAAGTTTAATTGTTATAGAAGAAGTAGATAATGGTTTACATCCTTCTCGTGCTGGATTACTTTTACAAATGTTAAGAGAAATTGGTGAGGAGCGCCAAATTGATGTTTTAGTTACAACCCATAATTCTGCTTTATTAGATGAACTAACTCCAAAATTTATTCCTTTTGTAATGGTGGCTTATCGAGATAAACAAACTGGAGAAAGTCAGTTAATTCCTTTAGAGAATATTGAAGATTTACCGAAGTTAATGGCATCAGGAACTTTAGGGAAAATTGCCAGTAAGGGTTTAATTGAGAAGAGTCTCAAAGCAGATTAGAGAGTATGAAAAAAGTGCTAATTATTGATACTTCAATTCTCTGTGTTTATTTAGGTGTGCCTGGGAAAGAAACTTGTGGTTCTGAAGGTAATAAATGGGATAAGGTTAAAGTCTATGAAATTTTGGAAAAAGAGGAGAAAGCAAAGACTATTTTTGTTTTACCTTTAGCCACAATTATTGAAACAGGTAATCATATTGCTCAAGCAAATAGTAAGCGTTATGAAATAGCTAAAGAGTTAGGAAATTTGATGAAACTAACTGCAGATAATCAAACTCCTTGGGCAGCATTTATAGAACAGTCAAAGTTATGGGATGCAGAAAATTTGAAGGATTTAGCTGATGAATTTCCGAAAATTATTACTAAAATTTTGGGAGAATATTCTAGATTACCCTATGCTCACGGTAACTTAGAACGAAAGTTTATTGTTGGTGAAGACCACAAAAATTATTTATTATTAACAGTAGGATATTTAAAAGGAAAAAGAGTTCATGGTTGTGTAGTTCACTTGGAAATTATTAATGAGAAAATTTGGATTCACGAAGATGGATTAGAAGATGGAATTGCGTTAGATTTAGTTATGGCAGGTATTCCTAAAAATAAAATTGTATTAGGTTTTCATCCGCCAGAAGTTCGACATTTGACAGAATTTGCAGTGAATTAATGGTATAAGTAAGAAAGAAGGAAGGAGGAAGAAGGAAGAAGTGAAGAGGGAAGAAGGCTTTAGTTATCTAGAACAGAAGACTTAAAAGTCCAAAAAAACTTAAATTTTTTGTAGATATTCACTCTTGGGTTTACACAAACGATACTAGCGGACATGATATAAAATTAACTGGAACCGCTATTTTTCAGCATTCTTTTTTCACCCTTGGTACAACAGGCAATGAAGAAATAAACCTTTGAATATTTTTACTGAAGCAATGGATGCTTTTTGTACAGCTATTTCTCTCCATTTTTTTTTGATTAGTTGATATAACAATACTGATGTCTTTGCCTCTGAATAAAGATAATTTGGGTTATAGTCATTTAACTTTAGATTGAGACAAAGCTTTCTTGCTATGAGGGAGTTTCAGACGAAAAAACGTCTCATTTTTAAGTTAAACTACTATATATTGAAGCTCAAAAGTTGTGCAATGTAATGTCCCGATAATCAGCGATCAAAAAACCTTTTCCCTTTGAAGCTTTCTTTCCCTACTCCCCGACTCCCCGACTCCCCTACTCCCCTGCTCCCCCACTCCCTCCACCTAGTCACACTCAACTAAATTACCAGCAGAAACAAACA
>NZ_JAAHGK010001500.1:0-1666 GCF_010672505.1 Okeania sp. SIO2B9
TTTACAGCACCTACTGTTGTGAATGGAGAATTTTTAACCTTGAGTCCGTGAAACCCTTGACTAGCAATAGTTATTCCCAGAACTTTGCACTGTCTAGTAACAATTACCTCTCCTTGAAAAGAAGCCGAAAAGCGCTGTAAGGAGGTGTACCTCACCCTTGATCAAATCTACTGTAAAATCTGAAGATACTTGATATCAATTTCACTTCTCCAATATCTATAACAGAGAACAGTAGGAAAAACATTTTCCTGTCTAAAGATCGTTATCAGCGTAAGTCCTAACCTATCTGTCTATTGCTACAGCACTACCCATTAAGATTAGGACAGCTAAGAAACTTCAAAATATTATAGTTAAAAGTTTTGACTCTAGCTGATAGCTGATAGCTGAATGCTTATAGCTATATAGAGTTTGTCTGAACTTTCTTCTGGCCATCAGCAGATTTTGAAAAGTCAGATAAAATTATTTACTATGAAACTGTATATTTGACTGTCCAGTTGTTCGGGAAGTCATTGAAGAAGGCAGAAGGAAGAAGGAAAAATACTTATGGATAGTCTTCGACACGCCACTCAGTGTCTTATAACCCCAAACAATTTTAAGCACCCCCGTTGATGGTGGAGTATTAAACCCGCAAAAGAAAAGATAATATGAAAAGAAACTGTACTAAACAAGGAGGCATAAATGCGTAGTAAACGCTCTAAACCCTGGATTCATCGTAATTCACGTTTTATTATTGCTGGTATTTCAACAGTAGGAGCAATAATTACAGCATATCTCGCAATAGAAAAATTCATGGGAGGAGTCGTGACTTGTCCTGTAGCTGGTTGCGATAAGGTACTTGAAAGTCCTTATGCTATGATTTTTGGCTTACCTCTGGCTCTATTTGGCTTTCTAGCTTATGCTGGAATGGGAACAATGGCGATCGGTCCTTGGATAATTAACCCAGATTCTCAGAAGGAGTTACGCTCAAAACTAGAAAACTGGAGTTGGTTATTAATGTTTGTTGGTGGCGTATCCATGACTATCTTCAGTAGCTATTTGATGTACATCATGGCATTTGAGATTAAATCTCTGTGTATTTATTGCATCGGTTCGGCTATTTGTTCTGTAGCTCTATTTATCTTAGCATTAATCGGTCGTGACTGGGAAGATATTGGGCAATTAATCTTTACCGCTATTATTGTTGGAATGGTTACTCTTGTAGGAACATTTGCGGTTTATGCTCCCATTCATAGTCCTATTGCTGATCAACAAGATATTTATGCAGTTACAACTACTTCGACTCCGGCAAAAATTGCTTTAGCAGAACATCTGACAGAAGTGGGAGCAAAAATGTATGGTGCTTATTGGTGTGGTCACTGTCAAGACCAAAAGAAGTTGTTTGGTCAAGAAGCTGTTAGTAAACTTAATTATATTGAGTGCGATCCTAAAGGCAAAAACCCTCAACAAAGCTCATGTATCGCAGCCAATATTACTGCATATCCGACTTGGAAAATTAATGGTAAATCTTACGAAGGTACAGTTTCTTTAGAGGATTTAGCAAAATTTTCCGGTTATAAAGGTCTAGCTAATTTTAACAATCTTTAATACAGCAGGGAATAGGGAATAGGGAACAGGGAACAGGGAATATACAAATATTCCAGATCGTCAGTTGTACCTCATTAGTACG
>NZ_JAAHGK010001501.1:0-1662 GCF_010672505.1 Okeania sp. SIO2B9
TGAGGAAAGTCTCCATTAAAACCATAGTAAGTAACACCATTACGATAAGTTAAATCACCAACAGCAAATAAAGTATTTACATCCGTGCTGAAACTTAAGCCATCATACTGAACATAATTTCTGAACGATGTAGTGGCAGCAATTCCCCAAGTTAATCTGTTATTTGTCCCACCGTTTTCATCGGAGAGAGATTCTACACCAGTAGATACAACGGGTAAACCCCAAGATCCAGATGATGTTCCAGAAAAAGTAATAGCTTGGGCGTTTTCTGTTGCTGCAAATAAGATAGTAGTAGTTGCTACTAAGGTTGTTAAAAGTTTAGGTATGTTCATTATTGATTTACTCTCCTTTTTTTGATTTCTCTGAGGCAATATCAGGATTGAAATTTGAATAGGACAGAGAACTTATATAATTCAGTTTAACACTTATAAAATCAGTAAAAATACGCAATAAGAATCTTGCAAAAAATTCATTCTATTTCTATCTATTTCTATAAATAATGGCAAATTTGTAGAAATAGGATATAGAATATTGACTATTGAATTTTCATGATAACTAATTATCAAGATATTTATATCGCGTCCGGTTTAATACTTACCGAATAATTAAGGTTTAAAGCCTCTTCTTTTCCAGGAGAGGTAATTGTTAGTTATTAATTATTAATTATTAATTATTGAAAGTGCTTATGCAGTACCTCTATTTGTATTTGCTAATATTATTAAACTCTATAATTTTCCGGAATCGATATTTTAGGATAAGAAGCTACTTTTAACTATCTAAAAAGGACTCTGGAAAATGGAACCGATAGAACTGACGGCAGTAGCGATCGCCTACCACTTTTTAACTAAATATGTGGAAAAAACAGGGGAAGGTTTAGGAGAAAAGACTACCGAAAATTTGGGTAAGTTATGGCAAGGGATAAAAAGAATGCCTGCGAATACTTTTGCTGCTTTGAAACCTGCACGGGAAAATCCTTTTCCTGGAGATTTTGAGCAAGCGATACGGGAAATGGAGGCAGTGGCAAATCAAAACCCTGAACTTAAGCAAGATATTATTGATGTAGTTGCGGTTGCTAAAGAGGAATATCCAGAATATGTGAAAAATCTTGAGGCGAAGTTGGAAGAAATAAAGTCTCAAGGGATAACTGCTCAGAAAATTAGTGCTTTGTTTCAGGGAAGCAGTATTACTGGGGGTTCTGTAAATACGGATAATAATAATAATTCTGTAAGTACGGATAATAATAATAATGTAGTTATTCAAAATCCCACGTTTCAAGGTCAAGTTACCTTTTGACAGCAGTCGTCGGGAAGGGCACCGATAAAGAAAAGTACCCAATTTCAACATCCTAACCAAAAATACTATATTCCTGGGGAGGAAGGTTTAGATAATAAAGTTTTTGTGGGTAGGGAAAAGGAACTTGCCCAACTCCACGAATTGCTAAAAAATCATCAACGGGTTGCTATTGCTTCTATTTCTGGAATGGGGGGTGTTGGTAAAACGGAACTTTCCCGTCGATACGCTCATGCTAATAAGTCTGCTTACCCTGGTGGTATTTGTTGGTTGGAAGTACCTACAGAAAATGTGGGTATTCAGATACTCAGGTTTGCTGAGAATAATCTCGGACTTATTCTACCGGAGGAGGAAGATTTATTAGCATGAGCA
>NZ_JAAHGK010001502.1:0-1662 GCF_010672505.1 Okeania sp. SIO2B9
CTATTTTGACATTGATATTTTTGTTTTTTGTTGTGAATAGTCCCGTTTTTGACAATATAATTACTACCACAACTAGGACATATTAATTGATAATTTGACATCTGAATTATAGAGATTTTTTTATGATTACTGTCATAGATAATAGCATACTTTTTTTCAGGATACTTGGGATTGATTCCTGATATTTTTATTTCTGATTATATGTAGCGATCGCCTAGGCAATAATTTTGATTTTTTTTAAGCAGGAAAAACTTAATATTTTCAAGATTAATGTCAAGAACTAATCATTTATATTGACTGATCACTACATATACAGGACTACCGAAAGTTTTTTGTTAACTAATTATCCAGGCATGATATCATACCTCAAATCACCAACACCAAAATAATTATGTATTATGCCATGTCCGGTTGAATACTTATAACCTACATTCCGCACGACAAAATGTCGTATAAAAAATAGGAGACAGGAGACAGCTATACTGGAGACAGGAGACAGGAGACAATTATAGTTGTCAATAGGAGTAAGTAATATCATGTCCGGTAGCATCGGTATTGTATAGCAAAGGTAGGCAACAGGGAACACTTAACTGGGAACAGGGAACAGGCAGGAATACTTAAGGGCAATAAAAAAAACTTAAATTCCCTGTAGATATTCACCCTTGGGTTTACACAAACGCGCCCCAGCGGACATGATATAATTGAGTATTTATACTTAATATTTTCCTGAGAATCTGACTGCTGAGAAAGGTCAAATGTAGGAGCTATATAGTATAAATATCTACCAAGTTATATCATGTCCGGTAGCATCGGTATTGTATAGCAAAGGTAGGCAACAGGCAACAGGCAACAGGCAACAGGCAACAAACAGGAAGGCAATTGAGCAAGAAAAAAACTTAAATTTCCTGTAGATATCCACGCTAACTTTTACACAAACGATACCAACGGACATGATATTACGGATTTTTCTACTACTTTTATGTTACAAATTGAAGTACGAATGTGAGTTATAAATAACGATGAAGGAGTCAGGAGTTAAGAAGAGAAGAAAGTTTTTCCTGAACGCTATTAAACGGAAATGATATCACCTAACACTTAAAACTTTCTTTTTATCAACCAGTTATTTCAGTTGCCAAGGCTGATTTATTCTGTTTTTTTCTGCATAAGAACAGACAAGTTAGTTGATTTAATTTCATTTTAATGAGAGCTTTCACTCAAATTTCCAGGAATTATAACACTACGCGCTGGGAGTGGAAAGTAGGGTAGGATAACCACCAAGTTTAAATATAGCAATCTTCATCAGAACTTTAAAATACTCCATTCTTATTTAAAGATTTGATGAAGATCAGCAAAAATTGATGTTTTTTCAAAAAAAAAAGTTCATAATAGTAAGTGTGAATTTCAACTAACTTATTAACCTCAACTAAGTAACCTAGATATATCTGCTATGTATTTTGTAGTCAAGCATAGCAGATTTTTTCTTGTTTCAAAAACTATGAACTACATCATGTCCGTATAAACCCAAACAACCGATTTAAGTCTCTACCAATACAGTAACCGCTGCTACAGCAATTAACATTTCATCATTTTTATCTTCCAATTCAGCGATCGCCCTACCCTGTATTACCATACCCCCATCTTCAATAGTGATACTTTTCTGGC
>NZ_JAAHGK010001503.1:0-1661 GCF_010672505.1 Okeania sp. SIO2B9
TATTAGGACAATTATCTCCTGAAGAATATCGAGCAGGTTTTATGGCAGTTAATGTAACAGCTTTATCTTTGGGGCAAGCTTCAGGTCCAATTTTAGCAGGAACTATGTTTACTATTTGGGGAATGTCGGGGGTCTTTTATAGCAGCGCAATTTTTTGTTTGGTTATTCTTTTTCTGATTAGTTACTTGCTGATAAATACTGCTTCATAAAACCGATATAAAACGTCATAATTAGTGACATTTTAATGTTTACTTCCTGCTTCCACCGGAACTGTCGGCAGCACTCCGTACACAGGCACCCACGGTCAAGCCGACCGCATTTCTTGAGTGTGTCTTACATTCCAAGGTTTCCTCAGAATTACACACTCGCTTTCTTAAATTAATTGAGGCATTCAAGTCTCGGTCTATTGATAGGCCGCATTCTGGACAGTCATAAGTTCTGATGTTTAAAGGCATATCCTGTACATGACCACAATTCGTTGATTAAGTCAATGCTCCCTCCCTAAAAAGTTGAAAGCAGTTCAAAAGTGTAAGTATTTAACGAGACATGGTATAAGTTGCTAAGTTCACTTATCCCGATATACTATGTCTGTAAATTTATCTCAAACTTCTGAACCACAGATTTCGGCAAATTTATCTCAAACTTCTGAGCCAAAAATGAACTGTATACCTCGTTCATTTGATGTAAATGCAATAGAAAATTTTTACACCTGCACTATTATTACCAAGAATGGGATGGAAAACGTATTTAATCATTTTTTGCCTAGAGATGGTGATATTTATGTAGCAACTTATCCAAAGTCTGGTACAACTTGGACTATATCAATACTTGAACATTTAGTAAAAAAAGTTTGTGAAAAAGGTATTTCACTAGGCTTTTGTACAGAAATTTTTTGTCCTTGGTTAGATATGGCAGCAAGTACAGAAAACTGGCATTCAATATTTTCAAAGTTTGAGGGGGCGACATCCCCACGATTTTTTAAATCCCATGCTAGTGTAGGTTTAATCAAACAACCAGCAAGAATAATTCAATGTTTAAGACATCCTCTAGATACATTTGTTTCTGCATGGCATCATGTGAGAGGAAAAGAAGTTTTTGACTATAACGGATCTTGGTATCATTTCTTTTCCAAAGTAGCGCTAGAAGGAAAATTTGAGTGCGGTGATTGGTTTGACTATCACGAAGAATTTCTGAAAGCTTCTAAAGAAGGAGAAATTGAGGCATTATTTTTAAGGTATGAAGACATGAAAAAAGATAATGCTATTTCCGCTATACATGAACTTGCTAAGTTTATTGGGGTTGAATCCTATGATGCTGAAGAAATATCTAGAGCTACTAATTTTACAAAGATGAAAGAAAAATCTAATCAGGGACACATTGAGAAAGATGGAAATTTATCTGATGTTTTGGTTTCTCAAGAAGTTGGTGATAAAAATACTCCATCTAAGGCACATATACGCAAAGGAATTATAGGAGATTGGAAAAATTATTTGAGTGATAGTGAGCTGAATTTGTGGCGGAATTATGTACAGATCAAAAAAGAAACCTGTCCCCATGTGATAGATTTCTTTTCTTTAGAGGATTTACTTTGTTAATTTTCTGGAATTTTTGCTCCTCGCAATTATTGCATAAGGGAATAGGTCATAGGGCAGAATAATCAA
>NZ_JAAHGK010001504.1:0-1658 GCF_010672505.1 Okeania sp. SIO2B9
CTGGGAAATTCTTTTGGTGCAACAACAGTCTTATCTTTAGGAGGTGCAAATATTAATTTGCCCAGATTAAATCAAGAATGTGACCCGGAAAATTTGAGTTTAAATATATCAGTATTATTGCAATGTCGTGCCAATTATTTACCTCCTTCAAACTATCAGTTAAGAGACCCTCGTATCAAAGCAGTTTTTGCTTACTTTCCTCTAACAAGTGTAGTTTTCGGACCTGAAGAAATGAGAAATATTTCTGTTCCTACTCTAATGATGGGAGGTAGTCACGATCTTCTCACCCCAGGAATAGAAGAAGATGTTCATCCTTTTATTTGGATGGATAACCCAGATAAATATTTAGCTTTTTTGATTCCGGGAACTCATTTTTCTACCAGCACTTTAATACCTGGTTTGCCTGAAATATTACAGGGACCAACACCAGAAGTAGGACAGTATTATCTCAAGAACTTGAGCGTAGCTTTCTTTAAAAAATATCTAGATAATCAATCAGAATATGAACCATATTTAACTGCTTCTTATGGGAAAGTTATGAATAAAGATTCCCTAAGTTTGAATTTAATTCAATCTTTAAAAGCACAACAATTAGAAACTGCTTATGGTAATTCTCCACCAAAACCGATCGTACCTCCAACTGTTACTGCTCAAGTTCCTAAAAGACAAGAAAGTATCTTAGAAGAAATTCAAAGAACTGGAGTAATGAAAGTAGCAATTAGAAGAGACGCTACTCCTTTTGGTTATGTAAATAATACCGGAGAATGGGCTGGTTATTGTGAAGATATAATTGATGTTTTTGCTCAAAAAATTGCTCAAGAATTGAAAATTTCCACTGGAGTTAAAGTAATAAAAATTCCATCGAATCTAGAAAATCGTTTTCAGTTAGTTCAGAATGGTAATGTACATTTAGAATGCGGTCCAAATACTATTAGAGATGATGTGATAAATGTGGCTTTTTCTAATCCTTTCTTTGTCACAGGAACGAATTTTCTAGTTGCTAAAGACACAGAAATAAATCCTAATAGCAATTTAGCAGGAGTTAAAACAGGTGTCTTGAGAAATACTACTACAGAAAAATTTATTCAAACAAAATATCCTGAAACTGAAGCAATTTATTTTGAAGGTAATACAGGGGTGAATCAAGCTGTAAAATCTTTAGCTAAAGGAGAAATTCAGGCTTTTGTTAATGATGGAATTTTATCTATCGGGGAAGTAGTCAGGCAAAATTTAGATATTAATAATTACAAGTTAGTTCCAGAAAAACCTTTAACCTGTGATTTTTATGGGATGATTATTCCGAATAATGACCCAGAATGGCAAAATAAACTTAACTCTTTTATTGATGGCGATAAATCTCAACCCATTGATGAAAAATGGTTCAAAAAGTTGTTTCCTTATCAGTTAGAAAATCTAGATTATTGCGTGAATCATAAAAAGTAATTTCAGTTATCAGTTATCAGTTATCAGTTATCAGTTATCAGGTAAGCATTTCCTCCGGAATGCTGCGCAAACAACAGTCATCCATCAGCTATCAGCTATTGCTTTTAGTTTAGGATAAAAGCTTTATTAATTGTCTTACTACAAAAGTTGCTTTCCTTACTCTTAAAGTCAGTTGTTAATTTAAATACTGTTCTTAAGGAGAGAATCTTGTTGCT
>NZ_JAAHGK010001505.1:0-1658 GCF_010672505.1 Okeania sp. SIO2B9
TCAGGAGACAGGAGACAGGAGATGGAACAAGGAGTCAGGAGACAGGAGACAGGAGTGAGGAGATGGAAAAAGGAGACAGGAGACAGGAGTCAGGAGATGGAAAAAGGAGTCAGGAGACAGGAGTCAGGAGACAGGAGATGGAACAAGGAGTCAGGAGACAGGAGACAGGAGATGGAAGAAGGAGATGGAACAAGGAGTTAGAATTATGCTTTTTGGAACGTAGTTTGAAGAAGGAGTTAATAGTCAGAATGAAAAGAGAACCTGCTAAAAACTTTCGAGATTTAATAGTTTGGCAAAAAGCACATTAACTTGTTTTAGAAGTCTATGGTTTTAGCAGCAATTTCCCAAAAACAGATTTTTGAATATTGCACAAGGTTCATTAGAAGAAAAGAAGAAAATCGGTATTACCTAATTCTAGCAAATGACCTTGAATCTAGAGATATTTCAAAAGTTATATTGTATCTCAAAGAAGTAAGTAAACTATTAGATTCATATATCAACGTAATTGAAAAACCCAGGTAATCTCTCATACCAATTTTAAAAAAAATGCTATAGTTAAGTGGTACTTCAATTATTAAGTAATTAACACAGACTGAATAACTTTTTTGATAATTAGCACCCTAGTTATTGTTAATCATTCTTATGTTTAATACCAGTTTGAAAAAAGAATGTTACGAATAATAAGCGTCAACTAAAATCTTTCATCTAAATGTACAAGGTATTACAATTGATAATTTAATGGTAAAAAATGATGATAATAGCAGCTTCTACTGACTACTGACTATTGACTATTGACTACTATAAGCAGTCCAAATATTTGTAACAAACATTTTCAAATTGGTATAATTCCCCTCCTGGGAGGGGTTAGGGGTAGGTTTCCCGCAATGGGAAAATGTAGCAAACATTGATCGCGCTTGGTATAACACCTAATACCTCTTCCTCCTGTCTCCTGACTCCTTCTCAAACAGACTTCCTACTCCTTTTTCCTCCTGTCTCCTGACTCCTGTCTCCTGACTCCTTCTCAAACTGAAAAACACCAACTAAAATTTAAAAAAAATCATGAATTATCAATCAAGTGGAGGGAGTTTATCAGCAAATAATCCCACTTATGTAGTCAGAAAACAAGATGGAGAATTATCTCAAAAACTCCAAGCAGGAGAATATTGTTATGTATTTAATGCTCGTCAAATGGGTAAGTCTAGTTTGAGGGTAAGAGTGATGAAAGAATTACGCTCTCAAGGTTGTCAATGTATCCCTATTGACATGACTAGATTATGTGATTTTTCCATAGAAAAACAATCTTGGTATGAGGGTTTTTTCAGAGAAATATTTTATGGATGTGAGTTAGACAATAGTATCAATTATCAACAGTGGATAATCAGTCATCAAAATTTGACTAATCTTCAACGTTTTGCTCAGTTTATTGAAGAAATTTTATTTGTTAATTTTCCTAATCCCCAAAAAATATATATTTTTCTTGATGAAATTGATGTACTGGTAAATTGCCCTTTTAAAAATGAAATTTTAGGTTTTATTCGTTCTTGTTATAATCGTCGTGCTGAGGATGAAAAATCTGATTATCATCGCCTAATTTTTTGTTTTTTTGGAGTAGCAACTCCAGAGGATTTAATTAGAGAGGGAAAACATACTCCTTTTAA
>NZ_JAAHGK010001506.1:0-1656 GCF_010672505.1 Okeania sp. SIO2B9
TGCTCTGTTTATTCTACCATTTCTCTAATTATATTTTTGCCATGGATTGGAGCATTATCCATAATTAATACTCAAGGAATTTCTCATCAGGGTGATCAAAATATTGATTACCAGCCTTCAAATCCTTCTGCATTTAAACTTCTTGTGAATATCATTGGGGCAATTAAGTCCTTTTTCTTTTTATTCTCCCCCCTAATAGGTTTTCTCTTTTTCCTCCCTTTCCTTGATAGAGACAAGCGATCGCTCATCTCAATTCACAACGTTTCCCCAAATTCATCACACCAGAAAATCCAGAGTAAAGCTGATTATTTTCCAAGGTGAAATTTCACAACTTCTACTCCCAAACTCAACAGAAGGTTCAGCAACATCTCGTTCCAACAAATCAACAACTTTTCCTACTGCCAAACCAGCATCACTTTCCAAATTCAAAATTGCCTCTCTTCCCAAACATTCATAACACCTTAAAATCCAATATTGATTATTCTCTGACCGTTTCAACGCCATCAAAATTAAATTATCAGTTTCCCAACCTAAGAAACGATAAATTTGTGGCAACCTTCCACCAGATTTTTCAGAACTAATCCACGGCATTACCTTAACAAGTAAAGGCAGATTTAACTCATAACCCCGTTGCACAGTACCAGCACTTTCCCAACTTCCCAAATGAGGATAAATAGCATAAGTAAATTCGTGAATTCCCACATCAGCCTCCTCATCAGGCCAAGTCGAACCCCTTAATAAAGTTAAACGTAATTCATTCGACTTTGCATCATATCCATACTTACAATCATTCAGCAAACTTACCCCATAATTATCATCACTAATATCCGCCCAACGTAAAGCCGGAACTTCCCATTTGGCCTGATCTCTTTCTGTCTGAAACTTAGTCATTCTCTTAATAGCCCCACAAGGAATTTCATAAGTAACAAAATCCGTTTCTATATTTATAGGAAAAGCAGCTTTAACTAAAGTATGACTTTCCTGCCAATTTACCCAACATTTAATTTTTAGCAGTGGAGAACCAAACTCCAAAATATAATCCTGACAAAACTCAGACTTTCCTATTTTTCTAATAACTCGTAGACAACTTCTTAAATCTCCTTTTTCCATCCACCCAATATCTATTAATTTTGCAGCAGCTAAAGGATATTCTTGATAATTTGGATCGATATTCCAAGCATCCCAATATTGACCCTCATCTTGAAAAGCCTGCAATTCATTCCCCTTCCCTTTTCCCAAAACTTCCCGTTCATTAATCTTGTCAAAAATACTCTCCAAATTTCCCGTTTCCCCCTCCACCTTTACCCGTAATAAATCATTCTCTAAAAGCCATCTTTCACCATTTAAACTAACAGTATTGACAAACTCAAATTTTTCTGCTATCCTTTCTGTAAAATGGGGAATAGGTGTGCTCATATATAGTCTTTTGTCCAAACCAGAAAACCCGCAACATAGCCAAAACACTCGATAACCAACCCCAGGTACATCAGAAGCAACAAACAATAAATCCTTATCCGACACCTGAGAACTAACTAATTTTCCCTCATTGTCATAAACTAGCCAGTCATTTCGATCATTTTGCATACCAGCAGAATAATTATCCATATCCAAACCCTCTCCCTGCTGCCTACTCCCCACACCCCAACAATCCTTTTA
>NZ_JAAHGK010001507.1:0-1653 GCF_010672505.1 Okeania sp. SIO2B9
TTATTAACTCAAATAAAATTTCTATATAGCAGTCGAAGTAAAGATGAGGATATATCAAAAGCTGAAAATTCAGACCACGCCAGATTTTTCCTTCTACCTTCTGCTATAAAAGTAGTAACCTTGAAAACTCTACGACTAGATTAACTAATTGAGAATTAGGATAGTAGCTAGAAAAGACTACTTGCAGAAAATAGAAGAGCTAGTAGCTAATAATCAAAAAATATTACTAATTACCAATAGCCAATTTAAGAGCTTGCATAAACTTTCTGATAATAAGCTTGATATTCTTCAGATAATAATGGCTCCCACCAATTTCGGTTATTCAAAAACCATTCTACTGTCTGACGCAACCCCTCTTCAACAGTTACTGAAGGTTGCCAACCTAACTCAGCTTTAATCTTTGTTGCATCAATAGCATAACGTCGGTCATGGCCTGGTCTATCCTTAACAAAAGTAATTAACTTTTCACAAGGTTGCACTGGTAAATCAGTTCCTAATTCATCCATAATTTGACACAACATTCGCACCAAATCAAGATTTTTCACCTCATTATTTCCACCAATATTATAAGTTTCTCCAGGTTTACCTTTGTGAATTACCGTATCTAATGCCCGACAATGATCTATCACATACAACCAATCTCTAATATTTTGCCCATCACCATAAACTGGCAATTGTTTTCCTAGTAAAATATTGATGCACATCAGGGGAATTAACTTCTCTGGAAAATGATAGGGTCCGTAGTTATTAGAACAATTAGTAATAACTGTCGGGATACCGTAAGTATGATAATAAGCTCTAGCCAGATGGTCACTTCCTGCTTTCGATGCAGAATAGGGACTATTTGGCGCATAAGGTGTGGTTTCTGTAAAGGCAGAATCTTCTGAGCTTAAACTACCGTAGACTTCATCAGTCGAAACATGGAGAAATATACACCTACGATCTGGATTTTGGGCAACAGTGGAATAATGACTTCTGAATGCCTCTAACAAAGTAAAAGTACCCACAACATTAGTTTGAACAAAAGCTGCCGGGCCAAGAATAGACCGATCCACATGAGATTCTGCGGCAAAGTGGGCTACTGTATCTATATCCTCTTCCTGGAGTAAGCTATCTACTAACGAGCGATCGCAAATATCTCCCTGGACAAAACGGAAATTTGGCAACTCTAGTAAATCAGCTAAAGTCTCCTTATTACCAGCGTAAGTCAGAGCATCCAATACAACTACTCGATGATTAGGATAGGTTTCACACCAATAATGGACAAAATTAGAACCTATAAATCCAGCACCCCCGGTCACCAATAATCTACTTTCCATAATTATCATCTCCTGAGAGCTTCTAATTCCAATTAAGTATCTATGCTAGATTAATTTAACATTTTGTCGAGCTATGTATGGAAGAAGAACTCGAATGTAGTGACCTAAGGCAGGTATCCAAACTTGTCGAAGTCTATTTTAAATTGCGAATATATATAGCTACGGTCTTCAGGGGTCAACTCAACACTTCTAGAAGCCGATTTATTTTCAAATTTTAGTTTACAACTTATTCCTAAATCTTGGCATAATTTCGGCCATTCAGACTCAATTTCTTCTAACTTAATGACCCGATCGACTATAAGGTTCTGGCTATCAGACCGCGATCGCCAGAACA
>NZ_JAAHGK010001508.1:0-1652 GCF_010672505.1 Okeania sp. SIO2B9
GGTTTTGAATTAAGCGAATCTGAAATTCTCTCATTTTTCTAGCATCTTCAATGGGTGCATATCAATTTTGAATAAAGCCAAAAATTTATCGCTTTTAGGCAACAGGCAACAGGCAACAGGCAACAGGGAATATATAGAAAAAGAGTATTTTTGCAAATATTGAGATGTACCTATTGAGATGCATCCTCTTTAATTATGGCTTACCGATTAAATTTCAAACCATTGACTGAGATAGGCTAAAGCCTTTTTTGGGTTGAAAAAAATACCAGGTTTTCAGTCCAAAACCCTCAAAAAGTTAGCATAAAAGGCATAATAATTGCAGAAAAATCACTCTAATAATTGTTCCGACTACCTCCTAATTAAATTCTATTCTCCGCTCCTCCTAACTACTCCCCCACTCCCCTACTTCCCTACTCCTGAAAAAAACTTTTTCAGCAAACCCTAATTGAAGGCGATCGCCATTCCGATTAAGACCAAGCGGGATGAGATAATATAGAGGCAAACATTCGCACCCCACGCAGTAAATTGGATAGAGGTAGATGGCCTTTTGGCGCACTCAAATCCCAGGTAAATTCATTTGGATATCTCGTCCAAGTATTGCCATTTTTCCAGCCAATTTTGGGCAGCAACTTATCCCAATTTTTACCTACCCTTAACCACATTTCTCTCTGTACAGAATACCCAAATTTACCTTCTGAATAAACCAACCACATAGTATTAATAGTCTGGAAATCTGGAATAGGAATACTATCTACTTCTGAAAAATAAAGCCATTTTCTTTGTATAGCTGCCTCTCCTGCCAATTCACACAATTTTTGCATAGTTAATTTATCAGCTTCTAAAAAATCTTGATGAGCTAGTTTGATTTGTATATGACTATAGTCAACATTAGATTCTGATTTGATCGGTACAATTCCTAGAGGAAAGTTTTTATTTATAAATTCATCAACTTTCGATGAATCTATTTGACGTAAAACTTGGTATATTTTTCCTGAAATTATAGTAGGTGAATCTGATTTTTGTGCTTGTAAAAATTCCATTAATATTTGCCAACCATCATTCCCTGTTTGGGCCAAAATAGGAATTACTTGTAGCTGTTTTTTTTCAGAACCAGATTCTAATTGAGACTGCAGTTCAGCTATATTAGATGAAGCGTTTGTTGTAGAATTAATCCTTGATTCTGTCATAAAATTACTGTGTATTTCAGCTTTTGAAGTTATATGAAATATAAAAAAGAATGCTACGAATAATTTAGCTGGTTAAAAAACTTTACCCAGAAATGTCGATTTGACTCAAAACAGAGTTTTACTCTAATAAATGATATGTAGGTTGTTCCTACTAACTCGGCCCTCCTGTACCTCGCCCTACTGATGGCTCCCCTACCTGACTCCTGGAAACAGCCGTGCGTATTTGTAGCCAAAATCTTAGTATTTCATATTAATTGGTAATTTACAACTATTTATTATCTAAAATACGATTAATAATTGCAGTAGTGGAAGTCGAAACTTCTATTTGAACTAAAGAAATTTTACCACCATATCCCATAACTATTGATGCTTCGGGTAATGTTTCAACCGAATAGTCCCCACCTTTAACATAGATATCAGGTTTCAGCCGTTCTATCAGATGAGTAGCAGTCGTTTCATCAAACA
>NZ_JAAHGK010001509.1:0-1647 GCF_010672505.1 Okeania sp. SIO2B9
TATCATTTTCTTTGTGGGTTTAATACCCCACCGTCAACGGGGGTGTTCACGCATTACTTGGGGGAGCGAATCCCCATGTAATTTTCCTCCTGTCTCCAGTATAGCTGTCTCCTGTCTCCTTCTTCAAGTTTTATTAACTACACTCGATTTAAGATTGTTGAATGACCCAGAGTAGTTAACATTGAAAGCATCAGGTAAAATCGCATCAGCTAACTTAGCACGACTTAAATTAGCCTCACTCAAATTAGTATCAAGTAAATTTACCCAACTTAAATCAGCACCATTAAAATTAGCTTTAGTCAAATTAGAAGCAGACAAATTAGAACTGTTGAGATCGACTTGACTGAAATTAGCCTTAGTCAGATTTGCACTACTCAAGTCTGTAACAATTAAATATGAACCAGTTAAATCAGCTTTACTCAAATCTGCCCCTACTAAATTAGCACCAATCAAACTTACATATTTCATATTTGCATGAATCAGACAAGCATAGCTGAGACTAGCACTAAAAAGAAAAGCACCATCTAAATTCGCTTGAGAAAGGTTAGCGCAAAACAAAAAAGCACGATTTGCATCAATTTTTGATAGATTAGCACAACTTAAGTTAGCATTACTCAGATTAGCTTCAGATAATTTAGCACTTGTTAAGTTAGCTTCACTTAAATTTGCCCCTACTAAATTTGTACCACTCAAATTAGCATTACTAAGATTGACTCCACTAAGGTTAGCATTCGTCAAGTCAGCATCACTAAAATCAGAATTACTAAAATCAGCACCACTCAGATTAATACCACTAAGGTCAACTTCCGGCAGCTTTATAGCAATAAAGTTTCTATTACCATTAGTATAATCTTCTCGTATTTGCTTGGCATCTCTTATGGGCATCTACGCTAAATAGTTTAGGTTTGTTCTAGGTACTATTATCTCAAAATACTAATCAATTATAATAAAGCTTAATTTTTTATTAAGTAAAGAAAAGCGATCGCTATATACTCAAGAAGAAAAATGATAGATCGTCAACTAAAAATTGTTTCTCTAATTCCTAGTGCTACAGAAATTGTTGCTACATTGGGATTAACGGATGCTATGGTGGGTAGAAGTCACGAATGTGATTATCCTTCAGAAGTTAAAAATTTGCCTGTTTGTACTCAGCCTAAATTTAATCCTGAGGGAAGTAGTCGTGAAATTCATAATCGAGCTACGGAGTTATTACAATCAGCTTTGAGTGTCTACCGTGTAGAAACAGAAACCCTAGAAAAATTAGAACCTACTCATATTATTACTCAAGCTCAATGTGATGTTTGTGCTGCTAGTTTGGCAGAAGTAGAAGCTGTAGTAGCAAATTTAACTAAAAGTCATCCTCAAATTATTTCATTACAGCCTAATTTATTGGCAGAAGTTTGGGCAGATATGGAACAAGTAGCAATGAGTTTAGGAGTGGATGGAAATGAAGTAATTTCTCAGTTAAAATATAGGGTTAAAGCTTGTTCGGAAAAAACTCAAAATTTACCAGTTAATGATATTCCGAAAGTAGCTTGTATTGAGTGGAGCAATCCGCTAATGGCAGCAGGAAATTGGATACCAGAATTAGTTAAGTTAGCTGGGGGAAATTCATTATTTGGAGTAGTGGGAAAACATTCTCCATGG
>NZ_JAAHGK010000151.1:0-8664 GCF_010672505.1 Okeania sp. SIO2B9
GGACATGAATAAAAGCTGAAACCCTTTTGTATTGTCCTATTGCCTATTGCCTATTGCCTGTTGCCTGTTGCCTGTTGCCTTGCGCGTAGCGCTATATGACTTTTGACTTTTGAAATTAGACTTTAGCAAAGAGTTCAGAATTCTTATTTTTTACCATAATTTTCCACATAGATTCCACAGCATTTCCACAAGCAAGTTCAATGTTTTCCACAGATTAAACAGGTTTTTCCACAGATTTCAACGACATCATCATACTCTTGCAAATGAATTGGGGATTTTGTTCAGTGGGTAGTAAACAGCTTCATATTAGTCGATTTTTATAAAGTTTTATTACAAAAAGTTCCCCGAAACACCGATTATTTCGTAAATCTTTTATTTATTGAAAGTCTGCTGTAACATTTCTCTACATTGACAACCATACCCCCCCTTAGTACACAATAGTGCGACATTAGTAGTTCAAAGTCAGTGGTTTGTGGCCATAACTAGGGACTATGAAGAAGAAAAAATATACAGAGAATCTTACTTAAACATGAACTTAAGCGTTAGTATTTTGGCCGAAATTCCTGAAGCACTCCATGAATCTCTTAAAACCTACTTAGAAACCCACCCTGACTGGGATCAAGACCGTGTATTTTCAGCAGCTTTGTCACTATTCCTGTTACAAAATGGAGATAGTGGTACACCAGAAACATCTCTTTGTTATCGGCAAGCTGCTAGAGTTTACCTAGAAACTCTTTTCCAACATCATGATATAAGCAGCATTTAGTGGTGCATATATTGAACCTCTCTTTGCTGCTGATACTAATGTATTCTAAATTACTAAATTTTTATGTAGTTTCAGCTCTACTTTCAGAGTAGGGCTATTTCACAGTTCGATACGGAGAATAATTTTCAAATACGAAGGTAATAGGGAGATAAAGTAGTAGTAAATATAAAATAAGTTTGCACTATTTTCAACTAATGCAAGTCTGAAACATTTTTCCACTACCTTAGCCTTAGTTAAATTTGAAACTAAAGTAGCTTATATAACAAAGCCATAGTTGAAGACTAAGACTTTAAACTTTTAAACTATAGTAGAACTAAATTTTTAGGAAAAAATGACTGAAGTTTTAGATGTCTTAGTTGTTGGCGCAGGTATTAGTGGGTTAAGTTTAGCCCATGCACTGACAAAATTAGGTAATAATTCCCCGTTAAAGATTTTAGTTGCAGAAAGCCAAAATCGAGTGGGGGGAAATATCACAACAGTTTCTTTAGGAGACTTTCTTTGGGAAGAAGGGCCAAATAGTTTTTCTCCGACACCGGAATTTTTAAAGTTGGCTGTAGATGTTGGCCTGAAGCAGGAGCTAGTTTTTGCCGATCGCAAACTGCCTCGCTATGTTTATTGGAATGGTCAATTATTACCAGTGCCCATGAGTCCAACAGCTATGCTACAGTCTAAATTACTGAGTGATGCTGGTAAGCTACGCGCTTTAGTTGGCGCTTTGGGTTTTGTCTCACCTGCCATTGGTAATTTATCAGGACAAGGAGGAGAAGAAACTGTATCCCAATTTTTCCAGAGACATCTTGGTCCTGAAGTAATGCAGCGACTGGTGGAACCTTTCGTTTCTGGTGTTTATGCAGGAGACCCTAGTCAACTGAGTGCTTCTGCTGCTTTTGCTAAAGTGGCTCGAATGGCTGACTTAGGTGGTGGACTTGTAGCTGGTGCTTTGCTGTCTGCTAAAAAAAATCGTAAGTTTAAGGTTGCTCCCGACCCTAATATTCCTAAGACTAAGACTGGTGAATTGGGTTCTTTTCGAGGTGGTTTGGAGGCATTACCAAAAGCGATCGCCTCTTATTTAGGAGAAGCAGTTAAATTAAATTGGCATCTTACTAATATTCGTCGGACTGAACAACAAACTTATATAGCAGAATTTTCTACTCCCAATGGTCCTGAGCAAATAGAAACTCGTACTATTTCCCTTTCTACTCCCGCTCGTGTTTGTGCAGAATTATTCAAAACTTTGCAACCGGAAATTGCTTCTATATTTAATGAATTTTATTATCCTCCTGTTGCCTGTGTAGTCTTGGCATATCCTGATACTTCTATCAAGGTTAAGATAGATGGCTTTGGTAATTTGATTCCTAGAGGTCAAGGTATCCGGACTCTTGGTAGTATTTGGTCTTCTACTTTATTTTCTGGTAGAACACCTCCAGGATGGCAAATTTTTACTAATTTTATTGGTGGTGCAACAGACCCGGAAATTGCGAACTTAGATAGTGAAGCGATAGTGCAACAGGTACATCAAGATCTTTGTCAAACTCTGTTAAAACAGAATGCTGAACAACCAAAAGTTCTTGCGGTGCATTTATGGTCTCGTGCTATTCCTCAATATAATTTAGGCCATAATTCTAAATTGGAGGAGATTAATAATGGCTTAAAATCTTTGCCTGGTCTATATCTGTGCAGTAATTATATTGGTGGTATAGCTTTGGGAGATTGTGTTCGCCGTGGCACAGAAGTAGCGACTGAAATTTATCAAGGTTTGCAGACTTGATATTCTAGAGTTTTAATTTCGATGAAACTAGTTCTTTGCTTCGACTGCTATAATTCTAATTTTTCTGTTTGTAAATACTAGAATTGAATGATTATTTTATTGATCTCAACGTTGGTTGAAAACCCGCGCTCTCCCAAAGGGGAGCGTCCTATGGGAAAATCAATCAATTTTGTGGTTTTGCCAATAGTGTGTTAGGATTAAATAAGGCTGCTGGGTTAGCAGTGTCTAGGGGAGGCGTCGGATTGGCGACGTACTGTGGAGCGCGCCTTTAGACCAGAAAGGGGGAAAGACCTTGGAGGCAGGTGCGTTAGAAGCAGAAAGGCCTAATCTGCGAGGTTTAGGAATGCCGCGACAACGCGGCATGCGCAACGTCGGGAGTATTTCAAATATACCAGAAGTAAGAAGGAAGAAGCAAAGGAAGAATTATCTTACGTTGTCTGAATTTTAAGCTTTTGATGGAAAAACGCGTGGTTAGTTTTGATTGTGGGTTCATAGATGCGGAGTGACTTCCGTGACAAAATTCTCTATCATTTACTTGATCGCTGATTCAATGGTCGAGGGATGCCAAGGTTTCCTCATTATCCCTCACACCCTTACCTCTGGTGAAATTATTTGTTCAAATCTATCTTTTTCCTTTTCCTTGACAATATTCTCCTTCTTATAAAACTATGTATGTATGACTATCAAAATCAAACATCAAGCTTATAGCCAATACCTCTAACAGTTTTGATCTTTGGAGAATTGTCATTATTATTCTCTAGTTTTTTACGTATTTGACCAATATGGACATCAACTACTCGCTCATCTCCCATATATTCATAATCCCAGACTTCTTGGATTAAATCTGATCGCTTCCAAGCACGGCCAGGTTTACCTGCTAGGCAGTATAATATATCAAATTCCAAGGCCGTCAAAGCAATTAATTCTCCATTAACTTTAACCTCTCTACCGTGAGGGTCAATTGTCAGACTTCCTAATTGTATACCTTCTGGCTGTGAGTTGGAAACTAATCTTTGACGTTTTAATATGGCTCCGACACGAGCGCCTAATTCTACTAAACCAAAAGGTTTTGTGATATAATCATCTGCACCCTCTTGAAAACCGTGTAATTTACTATCCTCATCTGCAAGACTGGTTAGCATTAGCACAAATACATTTGTATTACTTTGCATTTTTTTGCAAAGTTGAAATCCTGTTGTATCAGGCAAGTTTACATCTAACACTACTAGGTCTGGTGAAAATTTATTGAATAATTCTAGAGCTGTTTTACCATCTCCAGCAGACTCTACTTGATAGTTTTGTTGGCTCAAATACCGATGAATTAAAGTTCGGATGGCTGGGTCGTCATCAACCGCAAGGATCTTTACAGGGGCCATGACATAAATATCAGGATAAACTAAGTACGATATAAGTGACATACTCCCACACTAACCATTCGGTATAGTGTAAGCTCTCTCGCTTCACAGTCCTGCTATTGCATCGGACTCCACGAGCTTTAAGGACGGGATGCCCCGCCGCCCTTTTTGCAGATCGAAAAACTACGCGCCTAGCTTCGCGATCAGATTTTATGCTTACCGCCGATTCATTTCACATCAAATTGAAAATTATGGTGTGAGGCTTCTCCACGGTTTAGGTGACATACTCCCAAACTAAGCTGGGGCTATAGTTTGGGCTTCTCGTTTCGCTGCCCTGCCATTGCATCGGGCAAGCGCGTGCTTTAAGAACGGAATGCCCTGCCGCCCTATTTTTTATATTTATTGCCACATTTAAGTCGCGGTCTAACAATACCGCAATGTGGGTAAGAATGAGTTCGTATTTTTAATTTTTTATCGACTTTTTCCCCACAATTTGAGAAATCTTGGCTAGTATTTTAAGGATTCACAACTATAGTTTTCTGTCCAGCATTTTCGGCTTTGACAGTCAAAATCAACAGAAATTGACCCCATCCAGCATCGTTAATTGATTTACTCAAACGGGTCTTTGATAGTCCTTTAAATAGCACAAGGAAACTACTTATACCTACAACCAAACTTACCTAGACTATTATATCATAGCGACAGTAACTTACTGAAACTAAGACTCAGTCTGAGTTATAACAACAATCGACTAATTCGTAGATTTCATCTCTCTGCAGCAATAACACTATAACCTATAATTTTTATTTTTTTACTACAACATACTTAAAATTTTAGGTAACAAATCTCTAGGAATCTTGGTAAGAGCTACATTTTGCCCTTGTATTCCATACTTGTTATAAAATTTACGGATAGTCCTGACAATATAATTCACAGTAGTTTCTTTTCCTTGTACTACTTCATTATTAATGTTAGTTTGTTGCTCACCAGTATAAGCCAGTAAGTGATAATCCAAAGCTGATTCTAAATTACTCATTTGACTGTCTTTGTCTAATTTAATGTTGGCTTCTATGGCTATTTGATAATAAGCAAGTCCAATATTATTATAGGTGGCCAATAAATCAAAGGTAAGCTGAGAAGGAGAAAAATGTTGAGCTATACTAACAGCCTGGGAATAAGCAGCGATCGCTTGATGAAAAAATTGATTCCGTATTTGATGTTTTTCAAATTGGTTGGCCAAGTGCCAATAAGTAGTACCTAAGTTATTTTTTGTCGCAGCATAAGCAAGGGGAGCAATTTCTGGGGTTCGATATTTTAAAGCTTCTAAATAAGCATCAACAGCTTTTAACATCAAAGTTTCTGATAGCTCTTGTTGAAATTGAGCTAAATTCCAATAAGCTATGCCCAAGTTATTTTGAATCATTGCATAATTTAGAGGTTCAATTTCTGGGGTAAAGTAATCAATAGCTTTAGTATAAGCTGAAATTGCCCCTTGCAAGTGAGCCACTGCTTGAGTATATTGAGCCAAATTCCAATAAGCTGCACCTAAATTATTTAATGTCGAAGCATAATCTTGAGTATGAGTTACTGTATCTAAGTACAAGATTGCTTCTTGATAGGCCATAACTGATTTTTCCCAATTCTTTTCTGCTTCTTGATAATTAGCTAAATCTCCGTAAGCTAGACCTAAGTTTTTTTGTAATCTGGCATAAGTCTCTTTCTGAGATGGGTTAATCTCACCTATAGCCATTTGATATAAAATAATGCTTCGCTCTAAATAAACTAATGAATCAGACTTACTAGATTTGATTTGACGAGATAACATCCAGTAAAGAGTGGCAAGATCGTTAAAAATATCAAGAACAGGAATTTGGGATGGAGAAAATTGGCTCTTATTTCCTGTATCTTGAAATGTCCACTCAATTACCATTTCATAAGCACGAATGGCAATAATTAAACTTTGTTCTGATACTTCACCTGCTAAGACGCGATCGCGATGAAAGTCCCCTAAAGCTTGGTAAGCTATGGCTAGTTCTGGAGATGGATATTTGGACTTGTTTAAATCTTGAATCTGTTTGAGAATTTGAAACTGTTGTTTTTCTAGGGATGTTTTTTCTTCACCAGACTTTCTAGAAATTTCTGACCATACTAAATTTGCTAGTTCAACTAATTCCCACTTCAGCAGTGGCGTATTCTTCGGTTCTTGGTCAAGGCCAATTGGCAATTCTGGTAATTTTTGTGGAGCGGGGGGGAGAAGATGAACTGTCAGATTTTTTGATTCAACATCAATAGTAGTGTAAGACTTTTGTTCTAATGCCATTAATGGTCTTACAGTATTGATGGAAGGCGGGCTAATTTTTGGAGATAAGAAAGATTTAGAGGTTTGTTGATTTGGCAATGATGATTTATTTTTTCTAGGAGCTATAGGTGTGGGGTCTCCTTCAAATTCAAATATTCCTGTGTGCCAATGCCAAAATTCTGGGGCGGACTGTTTGATACTATTGAGCCAAGGTCGGTTAATCCAAAGTAATATACTGGATTCTAGGGTAGATAGATTTGTTTCTATTTTTTTGAGATTACTAATAAATGACCATTGAACTGTTGAAGGTTGTTTAGTTAAGCTTTCTACTCCAATAATTTGAAATCCTAATATTTGATATTCTTGTGTTTTTTGATATTCAGGATTTTCGGTAAACCATTGATTAATTTGAGTTACTGGATTAGGATTATTTAGATTTAAGTTGAGAGTAACAAATAAAAGATTTTTATTATTATTTGGCGTTTTTTCTGTGTAGTCAATAGTACTGGTTAAATCTACTTCTAAGTTTTCTACTAAGCTGTTTCTTAGTTGTTGATTATCGCATACAGCTATAAAAATTTGGCGACGTAGATTTAATGATAGAGCTTGTTTCAAGCGTTGATAGATTTGCCAGTTCAATTGAGAAATTGTTGTGGACCCAATGTCTATCACAGTTCTATTAGGGGGGGGATTTCAGTTATCAGTTATCAGTTATCAGTTATCAGTTATCAGTTATTAGTTATCAGTACCTCTGCAATAAGGAGACTTAACATCAGGAATATTCTCTTTTTTTATCTCCTTAAAAGGGGGAGACTTTAGACCAGAATCTTTCGGTAATAGAAAACCAGACTCTTGAAAATTCAAGAACCCGGTTAAGTCTTTAATAATTTTTACTTCAAAGCTTAAGCAGAAACAGAAAAAGCAACAAATACTAAGCTACCTACTAATACAGCTCCGAGAGTTCCTAAAACTAAATAGTTAACTTGTTGTTTTTCATCTGGAGCGTCCGCTTGATACATTTTTGGCTCTGCAGCAAAATTATTTAGGCGTCCACCCTCTTCTGTTGTATATGGCATGATTAAAAGTCCTTTATCTTTTTTTTATGTTTACCTAGCTTAACATAAATTTGGTGAATATAGGAAATTATTACTAGCTTTGAGCCGAATTAATTCTTCCAGTCAATGGTGAAGAGGCGATCGCATAATCTTTTTTGGGTATCCTTCCTGCTAAATAGGCCAAACGTCCCGCTTCTGTCGCCATTCCCATTGCTTTGGCCATCACTGATGGATTTTTAGCTAGAGCGATCGCTGAATTAATTAGTAAGGCATCTGCTCCCATTTCCATTGCTTGAGTTGCTTCACTGGGAGTACCAATTCCTGCATCTAATACCACGGGAACCTTAATATTGTCAATTATTATTTGAATATTAGCAGCATTTTGTATTCCCTGGCCAGAACCTATAGGAGAACCCAGGGGCATAACTGTGACACAACCAGCTTCTTCAAGTCTTTTGGCTAGTAGTGGGTCAGCATTAATGTAAGGTAAAACAGCAAAACCCTCTTTAATTAATTGTTCTGCTGCTTGTAATGTACCGATAGGGTCTGGGAGTAAATACTTAGGATCGGGAATAACTTCGAGCTTGACAAAATTATTATCTTCTTGACCCAATAATTTAGCCATTTCTCGTCCCAGTCTGGCAACTCTCACAGCATCTTCAGCAGTTTGACAACCTGCGGTATTTGGCAACATCCAGATTTTTGTCCAGTCTATAGCTTCTGCCAAACCTTCATGGCCAGGAGCTTGAGTTTGTACCCGTCGTACTGCTACAGTTACTATTTCACATCCACTAGCTTCTATACTTTGCTGCATTTTTTCTATGCTGGGATATTTACCTGTACCTGTCATTAGACGGGAGCTAAATTTTTTACCTGCGATAATTAGAGGTTGTTCTGGAGTTTGTGTAGTTAGTTTTTCTACTGTCTGCATTGTTTAATTTTGATATTTACAACTATTGTAAATTTTTTATTTCAATCCTAGTTTTGATGTTTATAGGAAGCTACAGAAGATGAAGATATTTCTGGTATTGCTTGTGGGGAAAATTCCTGAATACTCGGTCGCGCAGTGGAACGGATGTTCTATTGTCTCTGAGCAAAGAAATTTAGTTGAATAAAAAGTCATGCGTAGGGGCGAACGAACCCTTATAGTCTTTATGATATCACAAAAATTGTAAGAATGCAGCCAAAAATCATTTGACCCGCTGATTTTTTTTAGAGCTTCACAGAATGCAAAAGTTAGTTATTTTCCACTGAGGAGGTTTACAGATGGAAAGATTAGATTATAGGAAAAGCCAACGGATGTTCTATTGTCTCTGAGCAAGGAAATTTAGTTGAATAAAAAGTCATGCGTAGGGGCGAACGAACCCTTATAGTCTTTATGATATCACAAAAATTGTAAGAATGCAGCCAAAAATCATTTG
>NZ_JAAHGK010001510.1:0-1644 GCF_010672505.1 Okeania sp. SIO2B9
TCAATTATTCTGGATATTAATGATTTTGCATTGTGTTATTGGTACTGCTGCTGCTTTTGTGGCAAAAAGTGGAGGTAGGAATTTTAATATTTGGCTAGGTTGGGGTTTATTGGGGGGTACTATTGCTTTGATAACTGCATTTTTGTTACCTGCTAAAAATCTGGATTGAAAAGGGAATTAATTAGCTGAAAATTAGAGAAATTTATCTTAGGAAAGTTTAAAGATACTACTCTTGGCTTTCCTATAAAAATTTGTCTGCTTTGGAGTAACTTTGATATTTTTTGAGATGGAATGAATGGGAAAAACTAGAAAGAAATTTGCTGGGAAAACTATACATTTAGCCAAGAAACTTAGTTGAATAAAAAGTCATGCGCATTGACGAAAAAACCACACTACTTTCTATCGTATCACAATTTTTGTAGGGATGCAACTAAAAATCCTCCGACGTGCAATTTTTTTTGGAGCTTCAGAGAATGAAAATGTTGGTGGTTTTCCGCTGAAAAGAGATGGATGGAAAGATTTGATAATAGAAGAGGTAGTTGCTCAACTTCAGAAAATATCTACTTACTTTTAGGTAAAGCAGATATCTAGGAAAAGTCTCTGACAAATTTGCGACTACTTATATATAGAAGTGAAATTTTCACCTCTGAAGAAAAATGGCAAAAAGTTGAGGGTAGGTAAGAGGTAGTTGCTCCACTTCAGAAAATATCTACTTTCCTCTAGATAGAGCAGATATCTGGGAAAAGTCTCTGACAAATTTGCGACTACTTATATATAGAAGTGAAATTTTCACCTCTGAAGAAAAATGGCAAAAAGTCGAGGGGAAGGAAGAGGCGATCGCTCAACTTCAGAAAATCTCTACTTACCTCTAGGTAAAGACAGATATCTGGAAAATTCTCTGACGAATTTTCGACTCTGAGGAAAACTGGCAGAAAGTTGAAGGGAAGCAAGAGGTAGTTGCTCCACTTCAGAAAATCTCTACTTAGTTCTAGATAGAGCAGATAACCGGGAAAATTATCTAACAAATTTTCGACTATCTATATAAGAGTGAAATTTTCATCTCCTCAGAGAACTGGCAAAAACTCAAAGGGAAGCAAGAGGTAGTTGCTCAACTTCAGAAAATATCTACTTTCCTCTAGATAGAGCAGATATCTGGGAAAAGTCTCTGACAAATTTGCGACTACCTATATATGTAAGTGAAATTTTCATCTCCTCAGAGAACTGGCAAAAACTCAAAGGGAAGCAAGAGGTAGTTGCTCCACTTCAGAAAATATCTACTTTCCTCTAGATAGAGCAGATATCTGGGAAAAGTCTCTGACAAATTTGCGACTACCTATATATGTAAGTGAAATTTTCATCTCTGAGAAAAACTGGCAAAAAGTCGAGGGGAAGTAAGAGGTAGTTGCTCAATTCCAAAAAATATCTACTTACCTCTAGGTAGAGCAGATATTCTGGAAAATTATCTGACGAATTTTCGACTACCTATATAGTGAAATTTTTGACTCTGAGGAAAACTGGGTCGGTGGCACTGCCAACTTTGAATATGTAGTCACCAACCCAGGGGACACAGCATTAGATAATGTCACAGTTACCGATGACCGAGGTGTAACCGTCACCCCAACCGAATCCGGTGGTTTCAACGTC
>NZ_JAAHGK010001511.1:0-1634 GCF_010672505.1 Okeania sp. SIO2B9
TTATCATTTTCTTTGTGGGTTTAATACCCCACCGTCTACACGGTGTTCAAAATTACTTGGGGTTAGAATCCCCATGTAATTTTCCTCCTGTCTCCTGTCTCCTGTCTCCTGTCTCCTTCTTCAATAATTATTAATTATTGAACTATCTTTATTCTTTATAGTTTTTTTATAGTCATCTTTTGTGTAACAAAGCGGTGTTTTACCTAAAATGACATCATACCAAATATTTGAACTATCAAAACTCATCAATCAGACTTAATACTACTAAAAATTAACCACTAACTTTGCAGCGATTTATACAAAGATTCTAATTTAGCAGAAACATTTGGAGGTTTAGCCGTAAAACGAATATAAAAATTACCATTTTCTCCTGATTTCTCTAAAACTTTGCCATAAACATCCTCACTTTCTTTTCCATCCCAGATAAAATTAAGCTTAATATTAATCAAAGCTGGTGGAAGATGATCTCGTGTTTGCACAACCTGAATTTCTGCTTCTTTTTCTGATAATTTGATTAAGCTTCCTTTTTGCAAACAATCACCGACATTTTTGCCATCTAATACTACATAATTTAGAGATATTGTTTCTGTGAGTGGGAGATAATGTTCTTCTTCTTTTGTCAAAAATAAATTATATTTACCATCAATACCAGCAACATCATAAATCGTAATTGGTTTTTTAACTCCTTTTGGCATTACTTCTTTTTCATCATTAATTTTAATTATCGGTCCCACATTTTTTAAGGTTGTCTCAGAAATTAAAATTTGACCACCTGTAGTATAAGATTCAATCCGATAAGTTAAATTTACCTGACTGCCTACCACACCATATTTTGTTCGTTTATCAGAGCCAATATTACCAACAACAACCTCTCCAGTATTAATACCAATTCCCATTTCTAATGGCGGTAAACCCCATTCTTTCATCTGTTTATTCACAGGTTCCATAGCTAATTGCATATCAATAGCACAAGCAACAGCTCTTACCGGGTCGTCTTCTCTAGTTATAGGGGCACCGAATAAAACCAAAATTCCATCCCCCATAAACTCATCAATAGTTCCCTGATACTTAGTAATTACATCTGCCATATATCCCAGATAAAAGTTAAGAATTTTCACAACTTCTTCTGGTGTTATACGTTCTGATGTGGCAGTAAATCCTCTTAAATCAGAAGTTAAAATTGTGATGTTTCGGCGTTCACCTCCTAGCTTTAATCCTCCTGGACTTTCTAATAAAGTAGCCACTACTTCATCAGTTAAATAACGACCAAAAGTTTTGCGAATATCTTGTGCAGTACGAGCAATATAAGTTGTAATTGTAACTGCTGATCCAGTCAGACCTAAAAACGCAGGAATTACTGGCAACCACCAATTCCATACAAAAGCAGTATAGGTGCTAGCGAATAAGACTATACCTGAAGCGAACATTGTCAAGACTTTCCAAATAGAAAAATAGCTAACACCACCAGCAGTACGCCATTTCCAAGTTGTAGCTGCTCCCACCAAAGACCAGAATAAAATCCACGCCCACTCAAGAGGTTCCCCCCAAATCTGAATCAGAGAACGACCATCCATAGCAGAACTAATTAGTTGACTGATTAGATTAGCATGAACTTCTACCCCGCTCATGGGTTC
>NZ_JAAHGK010001512.1:0-1632 GCF_010672505.1 Okeania sp. SIO2B9
CTTCAGGAGCGCCAACCATTCGTTGATGATTTATTAACCAATTCATCTCTGCCTCTGGCACATCCCCATCAGCTCCAGCAATAGCGAGCAACGACCGGAAGGTTGGAAAAACCTCACCTGTTTAAATACAATCGTCATCGACTGGCTCAATTGTTAACAATAGAAAGAGAACGAGAATTAGTTAAAGAAGCAGAAGCTTCTACTCAAGAAGTAGCAGCATCAGTTTCAAGTACATCTGTTGAAACAGCAGATAGTCCAGAATAAAAAATTAAAAACTTAATATGTGTTGCAATTAGTAAATTATTAATTGTTGACATTTTACAAGTATTTATCGGGAAAATTAAAGAACACTTTATTACTCATAAAACAAGGAAAATTATGGCAGCTAAAGAAAGAGTAGGTGTAGTTGTCAGCAACAAAATGGACAAAACAATAGTGGTGGCGATCGAAAACAGGTCTGCTCACCCGAAGTACGGCAAAACAGTCGTGAAAACTAAAAAATATAAAGTTCACGACGAAGAAAATAAATGTAACGAAGGCGATCGCGTTCGGATTACAGAAACTCGTCCCATGAGTCGTACTAAACGTTGGCAACTTGCTGAAATCCTAAATTCCAAGATTAGTTAATGGTTGGTTTTATTGGTCGAATAAAACTATTAAAATTAACAAATCAATTAACTTTAATTCTAACACATCTATAAAACATCACAGAGACAGCAATGATTCAACAACAGTCCATATTAAATGTAGCTGATAATAGCGGTGCCCGAAAATTAATGTGCATCCGTGTAATAGGTGGTGGCAATCGTCGCTATGCTCGTATAGGTGACGTTATAATAGCTGTAGTCAAAGACGCATCTCCTAACATGGCTGTCAAAAAGTCAGATGTAGTGAGAGCTGTTGTTGTCCGTACTAGGAAAGGTTTACGTCGAGATACTGGTATGAGCATTAGATTTGATGATAATGCAGCAGTAATTATCAACCAGGATGGAAATCCACGAGGGACTCGTGTATTTGGCCCAGTAGCTCGTGAATTACGAGACAAAAATTTTACTAAAATCGTATCCCTAGCACCGGAGGTACTGTAAATGGCTAAAAAGAAAAAATCTCAAATGAGCGCACAGGGAAAACCTATACGCTATAAGATGCACGTTAAGAAAGGTGACACAGTTCAAATAATTGCCGGAAAAGATAAAGGCAAAGTAGGCGAAATTCTGAAGGTGTTGCCAAAAGTTAGCAAAGTTGTAGTGAAAGAAATTAACGTCAAAACAAAGCACGTTAAACCTCAGCAAGAAGGAGAGTCAGGTAAAATTGTTACCATTGAAGCTCCGATTCATAGTTCTAACGTTATGCTCTACTCTAGCAAAGAAAAAGTAGCTAGTCGCATTTGTTATACATTTACAGATGATGGTCGCAAAGTGCGAAAGCTCAAAAAAACAGGAGAAATTATTGATTAAACAGACCAAAATCAAATTACTTTATTACTAAGTAAATTTACTAAACTATATAGTTACTAAAACTATGGCAGAAAGACTAAAGAATTTTTACCAAGAAAAAATTGTTCCCAAAATGATGGAGCAGTTTAAGTATAAAAATATTCACCAGGTACCAAAACTGGTTAAAGTAACATTG
>NZ_JAAHGK010001513.1:0-1629 GCF_010672505.1 Okeania sp. SIO2B9
TACCATTTCTACGAGTGAACGGCCGTTCACTCGTAGAAATGGTGTATAATTTCATCTTGTGCGTAAGTCCTGTTGATATTATACTAAGGGTCAAAAAAGAATGTTACCAATAATAGGGGCAGTAAGGGCGTTAACGTAGTTGTGAGCTAGCTAATGGCCATTGGCTAACGTAGAAGCTCTCTAGTTTACATATTGTGGAGCAAAACGCCCCTACTTTATAAAAGATATCTCTTGGAGTAAAAAGATAAATTCAGACCTAAAAACTGCTATTAAAACCACTCATTCTGACTCCTTAGTTCCCCTCCTGGGAGGGGGAGGGGCGAGGGGTGGGTTGACTCCTAAGAAATATCCTATCTATTTGTAGCAAACATTTATCAAACTGGTATTATAGCACTACGCAAATAAGTTAGGAAATTTATAAATGCTCAAAGTCAGTCCGGGATTAATTCTGACTTCTAACTTCTAACTTCTGACTTACGCGTAGCGATATACCTGTTGCCTTTAAGAAAAAATGAATATATGTTTTAAATGCTCAAAAGCTTATAACTTTTGCAATTTATCAGAGGTAGTAAAGTTGTAAAAAATTGATAGGAACTACAGATTAAGAAATCGACTTTTTTTGAATTTGCTATAATCTTACTTCAGCTTAAGTTGTAACTAACCAAGAATTACTATTAATTTTTTCACTAATTTCTATCCGTTGTTGATGATAGTTATTCGCTTGTCTCTCTAGCCCTAGATTTTTATAAACTTTTTCGATTAAATCAAGAGTTTTTACTAAATCTTTACCATATTCAGCAAAAATACTTCTGCGAAATCCATCTTTTTCTTTCTGTTCATAAGTTGCCATTTTTTGAGGATATACATAGCTAGAATAATGATTTTTTTCTATTTTAGGAATATTATCTATTGTTAATGCTAACCGATCTAGAGAATCTTCCCAGAGTTTTTGCCGAATCTCTAAAGCAAGTTCTAAAAAGGCTTGAGCTTGGCGAGGTCTACTGATTAGAAAATATGCTTCTCCCATATTATGCAATGCAATTGATTCGTTGATTTTAATTGTCAATTTATCATTTTTTGCCGATTGAGCAAGCTTTTGAAAAATATTTAAAGATTTGCGAGAATACTCTAGGGATTGAGTTGATAATTCAGTTAAATTATAAATCGTGCTAATGTGATTAATTGTTTTGCCGATACCTACGATATCTTTGAATTTATTAAATATTATTAGAGCTTGTGAATAACACTTCAAAGCAGTAGTATACTCTTTTAAAAGATAATAAATTTCTCCTTTTTCATTATATATAGTGGCGATTTTTGCTTCGTTTCCTATTGTTTTTGCTAGTTCTAAGGCTAGTTCTAGGTATTTAAGGGCATTGGAATATTCTCCTATTTTACGGTGAACTAATCCAATTCTATAGACAATATTGAGTCTTGTTTCCTGGTTATTAATTAATCTAGTAATTTCTAAAGCTCTTTGAAAATTTTTTAATGCAGTTTCTAGTTGACCTATACTATAGAAGCGATCGCCTGTTTGAAATAGATATTTCAATTCATTTTGATGGCTAGTATAAGATTTCATAATGAATTGAAATATCTATTTCAAACAGGCGATCGCTTCTATAGTAT
>NZ_JAAHGK010001514.1:0-1623 GCF_010672505.1 Okeania sp. SIO2B9
CAGAGTCAGGAGGAATAGGAATTATAGAACCCACTTAGTATCTATAATTTATTACTTTTAGGATTTAGTAGTTGCGATCACCTCAAATTAAAAATCAAAAGTCAAAAGTCAAAAATAGTATGGTGGGAGCCTTTTCAAATATCACTAGAGAAAGAGATAAACTTCCCTCTAAATGTCCTCTTTGTTTCATAAAATAAGCTTTGACAATATCTCCCATTTTTGAGGGTAATATCATATTTAATACACTGGCAGCTAAAATTAATTGATTTGCTTCTCTAAAATTTAGATAAGATGATGATTTACTCCCTCTTTTTGGCATTAATTGTTGTAACCGCCAAGCAGTTAACATTGTCAATGGCGCTATCATACTAACACTGATTACCATCCATACAGGGTGAGAATTTTGGAATACTTTTATCAGTCCAGTAAAATCAATTTTCCAATAGATAGCTGTCAGAATAAGTAAACTGATAATTATAGAAATTAGTCGTTTCATAAGGGATGCTCAAGTCTTTAACTTAGTCTAAATGTAAGCATTCAGCTATCAGCAGTCAGCTATCAGCTAAATGCTGACCATTTTTTCCATTATTTTCGGATAATAACTTATATCCAGTCCGCCTAATTAGTAATAAAAAACTTTCTTCTTCTCTTCCTTCTTTTTTCCTCCTGACTTCTGACTCCTGACTTCTGACTCCTTCTTCAATATGCTGGAACTTTAACAACCTCACTACCAGATAAACCAAAAGCTTTATGAATAGCTTGCAACGCTTTTACACCATCCTCCTCTTCTACCACACAACTAATTTTAATTTCCGAAGTAGCAATCATCAAAATGTTGATTTGACTTGCTGCCAACGCCTCAAACATTTGTGCTGCTACCCCTGGATGGGCAATCATTCCAGAACCGACTACACTCACTTTAGAAATAGCACTCTCCAACACCACTTCTCCCCAACCAAACTCTAATGCTGCATTTGCCAAAATTTGATATGCAGTTTCTCCCTCTGGTTGGGAAACAGTAAAAGCAATATCACGAGTCAAAACCCCATCCACACTATGACAACGTTGTGACTGAATAATCATATCCACACTAATATTATTCTGCGCCAACAAACCAAATATTTTAGCTGCAATACCTGGGGTATCTGGAATGTAACGCACCGCTAGTCTTGCTTGCTTTATGTCTAAAGCAACTGCTCGCACTGGTGAGGAAACTTCTTCCGACTCAGAAGCAGCAGAGTTACTAGAAATATCTGCAACATCCACATCAAATGCTTGACACAAAGAATGAACTGCCTTTTCACAGTCTTCTGCATCAACCACACAACTGACCTTAACTTCCGAAGTAGAAATCATTAATATATTTACTCCTGCTGCTGCCAAAGTCTCAAACATTTTTGCTGCTACTTGTGGTCGTCCGATCATTCCCGCACCCACAAGACTGACTTTAGCAATAGGTCGCTCTTGTGTTTTGACTTCCGGTTCGCCCAAAGTGTGGTGGAAGGGCGTCCCGTTCTCGAGCACATCATAGATGGAATTAAATCCGCCGGTATTGACGAGGTTTTCATTGTTACGGGATGGAAGGCGGAGGTTGTGGAGGACCACTTCAAGGAAGGTTCAGCT
>NZ_JAAHGK010001515.1:0-1621 GCF_010672505.1 Okeania sp. SIO2B9
TCGTCTGGCAGAATATTAGATGGCATCGGAGTTTGGCAACAAATTTTGCCTAAAATCACTACATATCGGCAAATTAGTCTTTCTGATGGTAATTATCCCCGTACTGTCCAATTTTATCCTGATGATTTGGCTATTACTGGTAAGAGACCAACTTCAAAGGAGGGATTGGGTTATGTGGGAGAACATCAGGTGATGCTGACGGCAATGCAGGAATTTTTGGCAGACTGCGAACAACTTACTTGGTTATGTCCAGCGGAGGTTTTGCGGGTAGATTATAAATCGGATTTTGTGGAAGTTGAGCTAAAGCAGAAGGATACGGACAGTTTGTCTGGTGAAAATGAAAGTTTGACTGTCCGTTCTCGGTTGGTGGTAGGAGCAGATGGGGCGAGGTCTCCTATTCGTGAAGCTGCTAATATTGGGACTCATGGTTGGAAGTATTGGCAGTCTTGTGTGGCAATGACGATTAAAACTGAAAGGTCTCACAATGATATTGCTTTTGAGAGATTTTGGCCGAGTGGCCCGATGGGGGTTTTGCCGTTGCCGGGAAATCGCTGTCAGGTGGTTTGGACTGCTCCTCATGCTGAGGCGAAGGCGTTGCAAGAGTTGGATAAACAGGAATTTTTGGCTAAGTTGGAGTATCGCACTGCTGGAAAGTTGGGTAAGTTGGAGTTGTTGAGCGATCGCTACGTTTTTCCGGTACAGTTGATGCAGAGCGATCGCTATGTTCAACACCGTTTAGTTTTAATTGGGGATGCTGCTCATTGTTGTCATCCTGTGGGTGGTCAAGGTTTGAATATGGGTATTCGGGATGTAGGGGCGATCGCTGAGGTGATTAAGTTTGCTGATCAGCAAGGTGAGGATATTGGAGATATTCGGGTATTGAAGCGTTATGAAAGTTGGCGCAGAAAGGAGAATTTCGTAATTTTAGGGGTTACTGATTTTCTGGATAGAATGTTTTCTGCTAGTGTGTTGCCTATAGTAGCGGTTCGTCGTTTAGGTTTGTGGGGTATGGGAATAGTTCCGATTTTTAAGTCTTTGTCTTTGCGAGTGATGACTGGTTTATTTGGTCGTCATCCAGAATTAGCTCATACTGTTTCACAGAAGTTATAACTTAGTAAGTCAAAAGTCAAAAGTCAAAAGTCAAAAGTAAGATTTTATCGGCTCAAAACTAAGTTATAAGTCAAAAGTCAAAAGTAAGATTTTATCGACTCAAAACTTTGATACTACAGTAATTTATGGAAATCAAAAGTTATAAGTCAAAAGTCAAAAGTCAAAAGTAAGATTTTATCAGCTCAAAACTTTGATGCTACAGTAATTTACTGAAGTTATTTAACATTTAAAAGAGGGAAACTATTTGTGACATCTTTAAAGTGAATTGGTACCAGATTTTGTTTGTTAATTAGGGTTTGCTGATTAAATTTCAAATAATTACCAGATAAAGGTTTTAGCCTTTTTAGGTATTGAAAAAGTACATGGTTTTCAGCTCTTCATGCTCAAAAAGTTAGCATTTTTAGCAAGAGTTGGGCAAAAAAATTCTCCCCTACTCCCCTACTTCCCTACTCCTTAAAAAAGACTTTTTCAGCAAACCCTAATTAGAGGAGTCAGGAGTCAGCAGGAAAGA
>NZ_JAAHGK010001516.1:0-1620 GCF_010672505.1 Okeania sp. SIO2B9
TGGTAATTGGCTAAATTGAACAGATTTTTTGACAAAAAAGCCTTCTGGTCACAAGCTGACCACAAATAATGTGATTTGGTGATAACATGACGTTCAACTAGCTTCATACCTTAATTGTAGGTAATAATGACTCAATGGATAGACAACTGAACAAACTTACTCACTTTAGTTTTATAGCTATAGTTATGAGTAAGTTTGATGGAATGTATTAATCCTGATGAGAAATGCGTGCTTGTTCCTTAATAAAAGACTCTACAAGTGCCACATCTTCTTTGCTACCAATCACCAATGGTGTACGTTGATGTAGTTCATTTGCTACAACATCCAATATTTCTTCAGTACCCGTACTAGCTCTACCACCAGCTTGTTCAATTAAATAAGCCATAGGTGCTGATTCATATAATAGGCGTAATTTTCCTTCTGGCTTTTTCACTGTACCTGGGTATAAAAATACGCCTCCCTGGTATAAAATTCTATGAAAGTCTCCAACTAATGCACCACCATAACGGGCAGTATAACCTTCATGGCGATGAACATAGCGGATATAATCCCGCATAGAATCATCCCACTGCCAAAAGTTACCTTCGTTGACACTGTAGATTGGGCCATGTTCGGGGATTTTGATATTCTCATTGGCCAGAATAAACTCTCCCAAACTAGGGTCAAGAGTAAATGCGTGAACCCCAGTGCCAATTGAATATACTAGCATTGTGCTAGGGCCATATAGAATATAACCAGCAGCAATTTGTTTACGTCCACTTTGGAGTAAATCTTGAGCTAAACCATCTTCATCATTACCTTCTTGTTGGCGAACCGAGAATATAGACCCCACATTTAGATTTGTATCTAGATTAGAGGAGCCATCTAGAGGGTCATAAAGTAATGTATAGCGACCTATTGGACAGTTTTCTGGAATATAATAGGGTTTTTCCATTTCCTCGGATGCCAAGCGACATACAAGGCCACTTTGCTTAAATACCGAGATAAATACATCATTGGCATAGATATCCATCTTTTTGACGGATTCTCCCTGGACATTAACTGTGCCAGTAAACCCTAAAGCGTCTTCTACTAATCCAGCGCGGGTCAAACGACGAGCGATTAATTTGCCTGCTAAAGCAATTCGATTCATCAGGGCGCTGATATCTTGAGCATCTGGTGAGAACTGAAGTTGCTGTAGAACATGACGTGATAAGGTTGTACAATCACGATCTAATGCCTGTGTTTCCTCCAGACGAATGTGGAGGTTTTCCTGGGTATTGACCATAAGTATTTAGTTCCTCCATATTAATTAGCTCCAGTGGTGAATAGATGATTTGTAAAGGCTTTATCTTTACTTGGACTTCTACAGACTGGAGATGTCTAACGTTTATCTATCTTATTTAGGCTTGAGCAAGAGGAGGCTAAATTTTATATGAACTTTAGATAGTTAGTCGCTTTGTGAAGAGTAAAAAGCAAATTTTAAAAGTCAAAAGTTAAAAAGTTCTAAACGCTTCTATTTTTACACCCATCTCAAAAAAAAGTTTGTGTTATCTACTAAAGAAAATACAGTAATAACACAAATTTTATATTAGTTAGGAATAAGAATTAAAGGGTAATGTAAAATCTTATTCCTTAAAA
>NZ_JAAHGK010001517.1:0-1619 GCF_010672505.1 Okeania sp. SIO2B9
GTAAACCCAAGGGTGAATATCTACAGGAAATGATGGTTTTTTCTTGCGAGGGTAGCCTTCTTTCCTCTTCCCTCTTTCTTCTTCCTTCTTCCTTCTTCCTTCTTCCTTACCTTTGCTATACAAGACCAATGCTACCGGACATGATATAATAAGTATTCAACCGGATTTGATATTACTCCGTGTATAGTAAGTTACAAGGGTTTCTAGAAGAGGAAAAAAATTGATAATAGCAAGGAGTGAAAGATATAACAAAGAACGGGGAAAAATAATCAAACTGGAGAAGAGAATGACTTTTTTGTAGAGTCTTATATCAAATTCTGTTTAATCGGAATGATATAGTTTCTTTTATTATTATTAGTAAGGACTTTCCGTTCCGAAAGCCCTGAAAATATTGACTCTTCTTCCTCAATATTTAATAATACTGAGGCTTTGTTGCACAAAGGAAGGAAATAGGGTAAAAATAGCAGTGCATGACACGCAAAACCTACACCGAAGTAGATCTGAGTAACTCCAAGTCTAATTCCAAGTACCGGGTAAGCAACTGGTCTGAATATGATCCTTCCCTAAAGCACAGAGGGAGTCTGACATTTTGGCTCAGTCCTGAAGTAATAGAGCAGTGGGTAAACCAACAGAAAACAAGACCTAGGGGAGCATCGAATAGTTATAGTAATGTAGCTATTGAATTAATGGTCTCTGTGAGTAGCTTGTTTGGATTAGCAGGACGACAAACAGAAGGATTTGTCGAATCTATATTTAGTTTGATGGAACTAGACTTACCTGTACCAGACCATAGCACTGTATCTCGTCTGATCAGGAAGTTAAACATTACTATACCAGTGATACCAAAGGCAGAAGGGACTCACGAGCGTAGTAGATTCTACGAGAGTCAAAGTATATGGTGAAGGGGAATGGAAGACCAGGATTGACGGTGTAGGCAAACCTGTAAAATTGCGTAAACTACATCTAGGGGTAAATGTTTGCGCAGCATTCCGAAGGAAAGCGACAGGAGAAATAATTGCTGCTGTAGTAACAACCAACGATGTTAGTGATGACCAAGTATTCTCTGACTTGCTTGATGGAGTTGAAGATGAAATAGTAAAAGTTTCGGGCGATGGAGCATACGACAAGTGCAAGTGCTATGAAAAAGCTAGTCACAAAGGAGCTAAAATCACAATTCCGCCACGAAAAAATGCGGTGATTTGGCAGCATGGCAACTGTAGAGGTACTCCCCATCCTAGAGATAAAAACCTTAGACGCATTGGTATCTGTGGGCGAAAGAAGTGGAAAGGTGAAAGTGGCTAGCACAGGCGTTCTCGCTTCAGAAACTACAATGTTTAGACTCAAAGCTCTATTTGGAGGAAAGTTGAGAAGAGGATTATTTAACAACCAAGCGGTGGAGTTATTCATTCAATGCACTATACTTAACCCCATGATACATAATGGTAAGCTCGAAAGTTATCAAGTAGACATCTAGTCTCCCCCTCTTGTGGGAGTAATATCATGTCCGTTTATATCGTTTGTGTAAACCCAAGGGTGAATATCTACAGGAAATGATGGTTTTTTCTTGCGAGGGTAGCCTTCTTTCCTCTTCCCTCTTTCTTCTTCCTTCTTCCTTCTTC
>NZ_JAAHGK010001518.1:0-1613 GCF_010672505.1 Okeania sp. SIO2B9
TATTAGCTATCAGCAATTAATTTTGGGGAAGGTCAAAGCAATTGAAAAATTGAGTTTGAATAATAAAGTTACTGCCATGAGTCCCCTTTCCAAATTTGAGAAGTAATTACTTTTTTTGTAGCGGGTTTAATACCCCACCGTCTAAACAGTGCTTAAAATTTTTTGGGGTTTAAATTTATAAGCAATTTTCCCTTTCCTAGGTCATGCTACGGAAACAGCATAGCTGCCTTCTTCCATCACTACTAATTGCTGAAGCGCTGACTGCTAATAGCTGAATGCTTACGTTGTTTACCAATTTATCACCTTTATTTCTCAACCTTCAGCTTAAGTTCCTTTTTTATTCAAGACAAGATGATAACTGAGTTGGCAACAGCTAAATTTTAGAGTGGTTTCAGAAATCAGATTTTCAGCTATAGTAGTCTATCAAGTTATATTTAATAAGTTACTATTTCTCAATAACACTTATTTATAAGGCTTTGATACTCAACATACTCATCATTTTTTGCTTGACGGACTATTAGTCTAGAATTGTGATTTCTGAATTAACCACTATTTTTCATCTGAATATTGATTCAGAATTTAATCTACATTTTGTTTCATACTTTAGATTAATCCAGATAAGTCTGAGTTAACTTTTTGGCTTTTACATTGGGTGGAAAAGTAAGTCTGGGAAAAAACGATTAAACTCAATTAAAATTCCGGCTGTGATAATCATCCAGGCTGCAGCCAGAACTGGGGCTGTTGATAGATACTTAAGTAGGTCTTGCATGAATATTTCTCCTAAAAACTGATTGTCAAATCAGGTATTGTTTAGACAATGTTAAAAAACATTGTTTTGGGACTTTTGGCAGTTAGTAATTAGTATTTTTATACTAATTACAATTACTTAGTTTTTATTAATTCCTTAGTTAATGTTTTAGCGTGGGGAAACAGTAATTTCGTTTTCTTCAGCAAACATTTTACCAGAGGTAAATTCTCCTAATGCCAACACTGGCCATAGAGCTGCACCTAGCATTTTTTGGATTGCTAAAGGAACGTCGATAACAATCTCTTTTTCCTCTGGATTCTTACCAGATTTGATTGCTTGTAGATAGGAACGACCGGCCCAACCAATCCAACCTGTAATATACAAGAATAAAATGCTAGGAATGAGGAAATCTCCAGCGCGATTCAGACTACCATCTACTATTAAATGAGGTAGTCCGTCTTCTCCACAAAGTGCTTGTGAATAACGTTCAAATCGTTTCTTACCAGATTCTGGATCGCCGGTAGTAGGGCGAGCATATTCAGCTCGTGCCTGAAAAGCAGGTGATTCTGAACATGGCACTAAGTTATATGCTGATGCTGCTGATGCACCAGTTGCCCAAAGACTTATGGCTAAAACTAAAGCCAACAATCGTCTCATAAAATTGTTTCCTTTTATTACAAAGTGTTGACAATTACCCATTCTTCTGTAGCTAAATTAAGCTGAAGTAGGGATTTTCTTAATGGAAATGATAAATTTGAAGCTGACAGTAATCAAGCTATTTTTATAAATTTATCAGTCAATGACAACTATTTTAGCTATAGAAACAAGTTGTGATGAAACGTCTGTGGCAATTGTTAAGAATCAT
>NZ_JAAHGK010001519.1:0-1611 GCF_010672505.1 Okeania sp. SIO2B9
TTACTTAGTATATTGCTAAGTAATCTGAGTATGTCAATTTATGCAGGAACAATATATGGGTTTATACCCTTCAATTAATAGGGAAAAATCAAGGAAATAGAGAAATCATAATTACTGTACCAAGGGATAAAAAATCTGGGGAAGCTCTACCAAAAAATATCAGATTAAAATTAGAAGTATCTCAGAAGGAGAAAAATACTATGATGGAAATTATACATCTAGCAAATCAGAACATCATTGGTCTTAGTATTGATGGCAAAATTGAAATAAGTGACATTGAAAAAATAAAAAATTTAGTGGGGGAAAGATTAAAATCTCAACCTAAATTACGAGTTTATGTTGAAGTTAAAAGTTTTCAAGGAATATCTGTGGAAGCTTTATGGGAAGATTTAAAATTTGGTCTAGGACATCTGAAATATTTTGATAAAAAAGCAGTTGTATGTGACGCAGCTTGGGTAAATAAATTGACTATTGCTAGTAATAAAATTTTTAGCAATATGACTCATATAGAGGCAAAATGTTTTTCCTGGTCAGAAAAAGACCAGGCTTTAGAATGGATAATAACTGACACTCCACGGACTCAAGTCGCGTAGATTCTGTTTAGTTCCGTGACATGAAAAACGTCAACGTTGGGAACCAAAAATTGTTAAGACAGGGGATATATTCACCTGTCTTAATTTTTGATCAGTTTACTGAAAAATTATGCCAAATTTTGTCAAAGTTAGGAAGAGAGTGATTGTCAAACAAAAAATTAGACTAAAATCTGAGTCAGGTATTTAGTAATTTAAATCCTTCTTGAGAGACAGAATATTAAGGGTTAAAATTTTCTTTAACTTATAGCGCTTTTCACTTTAATGAAATACATAACTTCTGCTTTTTAATTCCTACCTTCTACCTTTAAGCAAGAGTTTCTTTGGTCTACCTAAATGAAAACTTCTAGAATTCATAATTCTATTTACTCACAGCTAATATAAAAATTAAGGAAACTCTAATAGAGCAACTATATAATTTTAATTAATCTAATTTTAAAAGGACTTAGGCAAAATGAAGATTTTTACACTAGATATTTCTGGGAACTAAGTTTTTGCCTAGTAAATTTGAGCGCTTGAGATTAATTTTCAGATATTCCTACTAGATATAGTATAATTTTGGTAGCAGTTTGGTAACAGTAACAATATCTATTGAAAAACTTTATCAGTGGAAAATTATTTTGGTTGTGAACAAAATGTCGAAAGGGGTGGGAACATATTCTGAACAAAAAGATAACTATAGTCAAAGCCTAAATAAAGCACTTTATCCTCACAATATTAATGAGTTTCCTGTTTGTTTTATTGATGCTAAAGATTATTGTAAAGGTATTGAAAAAAATAATGAAAATAAGAAAAATAGTAGTTACTTTAATACTTTTTTATAAGTCGTCAATAATTTTATTTAATGTCGGGGTTCTCTAACTCATTACGATATACCTGTACGGATTACAATTGAATCTTTAAACCAAGCTAAAACTAATTTTAAGGAACAACAAAATATTATAGAAACTTTAGCTAAAGCTCTAAAAGAAGAATGTAATCGTGCAGAAAAAGAAGTAGAAAAAGAACAAGCAAAACTTGA
>NZ_JAAHGK010000152.1:0-8587 GCF_010672505.1 Okeania sp. SIO2B9
TCTACCGATGTCAGTGACTTCGATAGCATTTTGAGCTGATGCTAGATAAAGTTTGTTTTGGTTTAAACCATTGTCATCAAAATATCTTTCTAAAGCTAAGAAAGTTCCTGAATTATCTAATGCTACTAACTCTGCAAGACTGTTAGTACGGTCTACGCTATCAGGAGTGCCAGCAGGAGCATTAGCATTATCAGTTTCGTAAACAAATTCAGCGGTTGGTTCCCCTGTAGCTAGATCGTATTGAATAATTCTTGCTAAACTGGTTTGGTCGATACCAGCAGCAGGTCCGTCTTGGAAGAGAGCATTTTCTATTCCGGTATAGAGGAAGCGCTCTTGAGGATCGATAGTTAAACTTTCAAAAGCTAAATTATTCCGAATACCACTGCTGTTATCGGCGGTAGGCAGGAATTTTTGAGGTATTTCTAGTTCGTTTAATTGTTCTCCTGTTAAAGCAAATTCATTAACAAAAGGATTGACTAATTCTTCTGTATTGCCTTCCGAAGAAATGAATACAGTTCCTTCACTGGTTAAAACAATACCTTCGGGGTCTAGACTTTCTTCCTCAAAAACATCTTCGTTTTCATCCAACAGAGTAGTTACTTCTGCAACGCTAACATCTAGACCATTACCACCATTGAGATTAATGTCTAAGGTGTAGTAACGACCAGGGTTAACATTGCTGCGGTCATCAGAAATAGCGTAATAAACTCCGTTGTCAGCGTCATAAGTTAAACCAGAAAACCCACCTACTTCCGTGCTTTCAAAATCGAAGGCAGCAGGAATACTACTTTCACCAATAAATTCAATACTTCTGACTTCTGCACGTTCTGCTTCTGGGTTGAAAATTGGTTCTGGATCTGGTAACCCATTTATTCCTAGTCGTGGATCTAGGTCAAGAGGTTCGTCTAGTTGAACTAAGATAATTTCATTATTATCTAATTCTGGGGGTCGTCCTGTAGCAAAATCGCCGAAAGGATAGTTATTGTCTACAGAAACTAGAATTGTTTCCTCGTCAAATACTAATACATCCTCAATACTGGTAATAGGAAGAGTAAAGTTATTGCTGCCATTGCCATCAAGGTCATTAGGATCGTCAATATCTAACAAGTCAACTAATTCAGTTTTGGAGACGAAACCATTCTCATCTACTTGGGAAATATCAATGAGAAAGAGTTTCTTGAAGAAAGCTTCATCCGCTTGAAAATCGTCCCTTTCAATGGCAATAAACTGAGTATCATTGACAGGAGTTAAATCTCCAAGTTGGAAAGTTGGAGTATCGCCAGGATCATCTAGAGGATATAATCCTACTATTTCGTCGCCGTAAGTTCCAGTCTCAATATCGTATTCATAAATTCGTAGAGAATTTTCTGGGTCGCCATCTACTGGCGCTTCTAAAATTGGATAAAGTGTAGTTCCGTCTGGACTGTAACCAATACCCTCAAAACCGCGAGAACCTCGTAAATTTGCTAGAGCATCCCCTGCTTCTACATCAGGATTTTGAGGTGCTCTTACTTCATCAGCGAAAAAGCGATCTAACACTTCCTCAATAGTTTCTGGGAAGTCACCAATTAAACCATCTACACCTAAATTGATTAAGTCCTCTACTTCTTGTGTCGGAGTTTGTACAGTACCATCTGGGTTTAAAGTAAGATAGCGTTCCTCATCCCGTAGAGTATATACATTAACTAGCAATTCTGCATCATGTGCAAAATCAATTAGAGGAAAAACTTCCCCTGTTAACTGGGTCCTAATTTCAGCGTTACCATCTTCGTCACCATCGACAGGTTCATCCAAACCTTCCGGCAGTAAAATGGTATTTTTCCAAGGGTTAACAGCTTCAGCGTAGGTTGCCATGAACTCATAAAATTCAGGCAATTTTAACAGATCGCCGTATCCTGTTTCTTCATTCAGCTCGATAATATCAACCAAGTCGCCGTAAACTTCACGAGCATCATCCTCAGTAAAATCAGGATCGCTAAAGTTGTTAATTAGATCGTAAGGGAAGGAAAATCCTGGATTAAAGTTTTCTGTCGCTGCTCCAGTAAGTTGATGCAGAGGAACGTCAATTCCTGCATCTGGCATTATTTCCTGATCTAAACTAATTAGAGGTGCAATTTCAAAAGTTTGAATAATGTTTTGTTCTGGATCTGTAAAATCTTCTGCCACCAAAACATCTACTGTAGCTTCTTCTATATTCAAACCAATGCTATCGAAGTAGCTATTATGTTTGAGTTCGTGAACAATACCAACTTGCTCACCTGTTTCTGCTGTAAAATCCTCAACTAACTGAATTACTTCAGCCATCGTGGGAATTTCAAACAAGTCATCAAACTCATCGCTACGTTCCTCCCGAGGTTGTCGAGCGCGTAGGGTTTTGATTTCTTCTAGGGTAAAGTCTTCTGCAAATAAACCTTCATATTCAACTCCGTCAATAGTTTTAGTCGTTTCGCGAGCTGCAAAATCAGGGTTCTCATCAAGAATATCCAGAATATTTGTAGTGTTATTGAGCAATGGTTCGTGACGAACGATGGGTACTCCATCTGAGGTCATCACATAGTCCGTTTCAATAAAATCTGCACCCTGTTCTAAAGCTAAACGGAAACCTTCTAAAGTATGTTCTGGTCGAGGACCGCTAGCGCCACGATGACCGATATTAATAGGGATTTGCCCGTTAAGAGTATTTAGTCGAGGAATATTAGGAGTGGCAATAGGAGCTTCTAATAAAACTCCATTACTATCAAAGTGTAATAGATAGGGACCGTATTCGTCTCCTACCCACAAATCGCCGTTTTCATCAATAACTAATGCTTCGGTATCAAAATCTGTACCTGTTAAAGGTCTTTCAGGATCGTTTTCGTTAAGAATTTCAAAAGGTACTAGATTGTTAGGATCGCGAAGGGTGATAAAATCTTCTAGCTCAACACTACCGTCACCCCCTTCAATACCAGTAAAATTGGGATTAACTTTGTAGATTCTAGCTAGAGTATCAGAATTGCCACCAAAAAGACTATCTACTATGAACCAGTAGCTATTAGTGTCAGCAAACTGTACCCCACTCCATCCACCTACAGGTTGACCAGGAAAAGGCCCAGTACGAGTGGTGTCTACATCTGCGCCTGATTCTGGTCCATCAGCAAATGTATCAGCGGGTAAAGATGCAAATCCTATGAGAGTTTGTACCATCTAGACTAACTATCTCCAGATAAAAATAATTGGTTGTTTATTATGGAAAAAGCAGTTAGCTTTCACTCCTTCTTACATAAGTTCTTACCTGGAGATGGTTAAGTCAAAGTAAATAAAGATTTAAGTTTAAATTAAATTTGAATAATTGCTAAGTTAAGAAAGATACTCAAATTTGAAGAAGTAGTCAGTAGGAGCAAGAATGTGGTTAATGAGTATTCTCATCCTATAAACCCCATTAGCACCGAGAGTGACAGTGGGGTATTATATCAAATCCGGTAGCATCGGTATAATTAGATAGTTAATCTAGGAGTCAGGAGTCAGGAGGGAAGAGAATGCGCGAAACATTTGCTCTTGGATGAAGATGAAAATTTTTTTTATACCGAACCCGAGCGGATTTGATATTAAACCCATAAGGGAAAATATAAAAAAGTAATTTTCTGAGGTACTAAAATTGCTGGATAAAATGAGCTATAACAGGGTTTTTAGTAATAAAAAATAGGGCGTTGCACAATCAGGAATGATGAAATCCAAAAGTAGATATTTTTGGATAATTCTTTCCTCAATATATGTACAGTTTAAAATCTATTATCATTCTTTAATGTGCAACCCCAAAAATAGAATGGATTCGTGAGGGTTATGATGATGCTATGGATTTATATCATAGACTTGTCGCTTTATCACTTAAAAAAATCCCAAAAACTTTGTTCTGTAAGGATTGTAGCTATTGGCAACCAAAAAGTATGGGAATTATTGCTCTGCCTAGGTTGGAACGATTTTTTCCCTCTATTTAGCGACAACTCTAATAAATAGCATTTGAAGGTTTGATTAAGACATTTTCAAATTCTCATACCTTTGTCAAACTATGAATTTTCCTTTTTACTATAAAATATCATCAAGAAAATTATGTTTTTTATTCCTGCTGCAATATTTATGAACGATCGCCGTTACTTTTTAAAATTTCTAGGTCTGGGTTTATTGACAACTCAACTCGCTGCGATAAATAAGCGATCGCTCCGGGTTGCCTCACCAATATCCCCCCAACCTATCCTCAAACCACCCCGCCTTCAAATTGGTGACACTGTAGCAGTAGTTAGTCCTGCCACCATGATTGATAAACATCAACTCAAATACGTCAATTTGGTTTTAGGGCAACAAAAATTAAAAGTAAAAGTTGCCACCCACGTTCTCGATAGATATGGATATTTAGCAGGTAAAGATATAGACCGCGCTGCGGATATTAATGCTATGTTTGCGGATGACGAGGTCAAAGCATTGGTAACAACCACAGGTGGTTGGGGTAGTAGTCGCATTTTGCCATTATTAGACTATAACTTAATTCGGAAAAATCCTAAAATTATCATTGGTTACAGTGATATTACTGCTCTGTTATTGGCGATATATGCTCGCAGTGGTCTGGTGACATTTCACGGTCCCTTTGGTACATCTCCCTGGAATAAATTTTCTGTTGGTTATCTCAAAGGCATCCTGTTTGAAGGAAAAGCGATGACCTTGCAACCTCCCACGAATATTGTGGAAACTATTACAGGTGGAAAAGCACGGGGGCAACTGGTGGGGGGGAACTTGTCTGTGTTAACAGCGATGGTGGGGTCTAATTTTTTGCCAGACTCGCGAGGGAAAATTTTGTTTGTGGAGGAGATAAGAGAGGATGTTTATCGGGTAGACCGGATGTTGACTCATTTAAGTTTAGCTGGCATTTTGCAGCAGTTGGAGGGTTTTGTTTTTGCGCAATGTACTAGATGTCTGGATGAGGAAGATGATTTTCCCACGTTAACTTTATGGCAGGTTTTGTTAGATCATATTCGACCTTTGGAAATTCCTGCTTGGTATGGCACAATGATCGGTCATATTCGGGATAAATTTACAGTTCCATTAGGAGTAGAGGTGGAGATAGATAGCGATCGAGGTACAATTAAAATGTTAGAAACTGCTGTGGTTTAGGGTAAATAAATGCTTGAAAACTTTTATAGGAGTCAGGAGGGAAGAGAATTTCTTGGGACTTAGGCAGAAACAGAGTTTATCGAAAAAATTTAGTGATTGAAAACAATTAGGGCAATAAACCCGGTTTCTTGTTTTCGTGCATCAGTCCTATTTATAACGGAAAAAGACGATCGCTCATAGTAGATTTGCTTTTATTAGCGATCGCCTTCTGCATTTGAAAATTATACATTTCCATTGGCTTTGTTGCACAAAAGATGATGTTTAGGGTAAAAATAAAGAAGTCAAGATGGTACACGAAACTACACTCAGCAGATATGAGTAAGAGTAAGTCTAAATCCAACTCCAAGTCCTTGTATCGACTCAAAAACTGGTCTGAGTATGATGCCTCCTTAAAGCAGCGAGGGAGTCTCACTTTTTGGCTGACTCCAGAGGCCATCGAGCAGTGGCTTAATCAGAAAAAAACTGGACGTAGGGGAGCATCTAATAATTATAGTGACACGGCCATTGAATTGATGGTGACTATGCAATCCTTGTATAGTCTGGCCGGACGACAGACCGAAGGTTTTGTCAAATCTATATTTCAATTGATGGACTTAGATTTACCAGTACCTGACCATAGCACTGTATCCCGTCGCTTGCCAAAACTGAATGTTAAACTACCAGTTATACCAACGAACGAAGCAATTCATATGGTAGTAGACTCTACAGGGGTGAAAGTTTACGGCGAAGGTGAATGGAAAACAAGAGTTCATGGTGTCAGTAAACGGCGTACATGGCGTAAATTACATCTAGGAGTTTCGGAGGCCACAGGGGAGATTATCAGTGGGGTAGTGACTACCAATGATGTCAGTGACGACCAAGTATTTTCTGACCTGTTAGATGGAGTAGATGGGGAAATAGCCCAAGTATCAGGAGATGGAGCCTATGACAAGTATAAGTGTTACGAGAAAGCTAGGCAACGAGGGGCAAAGGCAACAATTCCACCCAGGAAAAATGCAGTAATAGGTCAACATGGCAACTGTAAATGCTCACCTCATCCCAGAGATGAAAACCTCAGAAGGATAAGAAAAGTAGGACGCAAGAAGTGGAAACGTGAATGTGGCTACCACCGACGCTCGTTGTCAGAAACTACAATGTTCAGGCTCAAAGTCCTCAATGGATGCAAGTTACGACGACGAAAATTTGATAATCAGGCAGTGGAGTTATTCATACAATGTTCCATACTCAACGTGATGATTCAAAATGGTAAACCCCAGAGCTACAAAGTAGAAATCTAGTTAACTTCCAACTAAGGGAGTTTTTGGCGATCGCTACTTTCATGCAACAAAGCCAATCGTTTTTGTAATAATTGTGGTACTAAAATTGGGTAGTCATATCATGTCCGTTTATATCGTTTGTATAAACCCAAGGGTGAATATCTACAGGAAATGATGGTTTTTTCTTGCGAGGGTAGCCTTCTTCCCTCTTTCCTCTTTCTTCTTCCTTCTTCCTTCTTCCTTACCTTTGCTATACAAGACCGATGCTACCGGACATGATATCAATAGTTATGTATTTGTGTAGAACACATCTCTATTTGATGAACCACATTTTCACAAGCAAAACCCAGTAGACACCTCCCATGGAACGTCCCTACTGTGGTCTACCGTGCAGGAAAACCGCTGTAAGGAATCATTCGCAATGCTTTAGCCAAAGCATCGTTATTTTCTCGCAGACCTTCATAGAAAAATAATACTTCTCCGTTAATCCCTACAGAACGATTATAAGCGATCGCCTCCAACAAATAATCTACGCTAATTCGATAAGAGCCAACTTTAATTAAAATCCCTGGAAACACCTTACTTAAATGATTACAAATAAACTGCTGTTTCACTAACTGTTGCACAAGAGATTTGTAACTTGCAAAATCACGACGGTAAAGTTGAGGGTGAATAAGATCGACAATTCCTTGATTTATCCAAGTGGGGTAGTCTTGTAAGTATTCATTCAAACTCCACTTGTAAAAACTGGGAGCCATTGAAACTAAAAGTTCAGGCTTAATTGCTTTCACTTCCCGATGTAAACGAGTTAAAAAATTTGTCAAAATATCTGCACGCCATTGTAACCATTTGTGATGTTTATGATTTTGGGGTGGATGACAAGAAAATTGCTGACGATAACGTTCTACTGTTTTTGCATCGTAGCCACCTTCTGAAGGAAATGCTGGCATTCGGTCGTCTCCCTGAATGCCATCAATGTCATAGTTTCTCACAACTTCCAATACTAGATCGAGCAGAAAATTCTGCACTTGTTCATCCAAAGCATTCATCCACTCAAAACCATTTTTTACCAATAAATTTCCCCTACAGTCACGAGCCGCCCATTCCGGTTTTTTTGCTAGAAGTAACCCTCCATTTTGTTTGTAAGAACTGACAAACCCATATTCAAACCAAGGAATAATTTTCATCCCAACTCGCCGTGCTTCTATAATTACTTCTGCTAAGGGGTCGCGGTCTTTGTATTGCGGGTCTATCTTTGTACCAAAAATTCTCTGCATCAGTTGACTGGGGTAGAGAGTAAATGCTTTATTCCAGACCACCGGAAATACAACATTAAATCCTGTTTCAGCAAGAAAGTCCATTGCTTCAGCGATATTATCTCTGGAATGGAGGACTTTACTATCAACATTTGTGAGCCAGATACCGCGTAATATCATGTCCGGTAGTTATTGTATAGTTGGATGTGGGGAGTAGGGGAGTAGGGGAGTAGGGGAGTAGGGGAGTGGGGTAGATTAATGTAATTATAGGCGTTGCATATTTACGGGATGAGTTAGTTGGGAAGAGTGGGGACCCAACCCTAACCCCGACCGTGGAGGACAGGGCTGTTTCAAAGTATCGCAAGTTAACGATTTAGGGAGAACGGGAAATGAGGGCATCGTGGAAGCTGTAAAATTTACCACGCATTTGCCGATTTTTCAGCCAATAAGCGTCCCTTTTGCTCTGACTAAAATGATGAAAAGTCAACTTTTAATCATAAATTAAAAGCCTCTATCCCCGTGTCTCCGTGTCTCCGTGTCCCCGTGTCCTATCGAGAATGAAACAACCCTGCCTCCCAGGAGAGGAATGTTGGAGGTGTGGAGGACTTTACATAGAGTGCACATTGGAATTATAGTTTTAGCAACACAGGAAGTAATATCATGTCCAGATAAGAGCGTGATAAAAAACTTTTTCTCGTAAGCGCCTTTTCTTCCCTTCTGCCTCCTGCCTCCTGCCTTCCTTTACTTCTTAATCATTCTTAATGTAAATTCTCATCCATTCATTTTAATCTATAGAAATAGGCAATAGATTTCTAAATTTCTGTAGGAATTGATACGCCAAATCGTATAGTTTAGTATTGGTAAGGAAAATTTAACATGAGTGTAAACCTAGCAACTTGATCGCGCCAACCAGCACCATAATAATACTTTAGA
>NZ_JAAHGK010001520.1:0-1611 GCF_010672505.1 Okeania sp. SIO2B9
TAATGGTCGTGCATTGCATTGTTTTTGTTACTAGAACAGTGGGAGAATCTTGCTCCCGTGACAAGTATCCCTTTTCTTTGTATACCATTACTATGCAGGACTATCAATTTATCAAGAGATAGAGAGATGGGGAGATAGGGAAAGTCATAAATAGTATAATTACTTGTCTTTCATGTCAACTTGCTATTTTACTATTTTCCTCAACTTTCAGTCCTAAAGCTGATAACAAATGTAGTATTAATTTTGGTATTTAATATTAAATAAGGAAAATTTCAATGATTGGAAAAAAATCACATCAACTTCCACCAAAAATTAAATTTAAATCTCAAATAATTCTGGGAATTACTTCATTAATTTTGATATAGTTATCAGCATTCAGCATTCAGCTATAGTCAAACTTTTAACTGTAATGTTTGGAAATTTCTTAGCTTTGCTAATCTGAATGCGTACTGCGATAACTAATATGAAATAGAAATTGATCAAGAGATATAAAGATGGGGAGAGAGGAAAAGTCATAAATAGCATAATTACTTGTATTTCATATCAACTTGCTCTTTGACTATTTCCCTCAACTTTCAGCCCTAAAGCTGATAATAAATGTAGTATTAATTTTGGTATTTAATATTAAATAAGGAAAAATTCAATGATTGGAAAAAATTTGCATAAACTTCAAGCAAAAATTAAATTTAAATCTCAAATAATTTTGGGAATTATTTCATTAATTTTGACAGTAGGAATCCCGATTTTTATCGATAATAAAATTCCTGCTCAAGCACAAACAGAACAAAAATATGAAGAAAAATTATTTGAAACAGCTCTAGCTTTTACTCTATATTTTGAAGGTGGATTTAGTAATCATCCAGCAGATAAAGGTGGTCGAACTTATAAAGGAATTTTGCAAACTGAATATAATTCCTATAGGCGAAGACGTGGTTTACCAACCTTAGATGTTGCACAAATGTCTGATACCGAACTGATGGAAATTTATCAAGGTTATTGGGATAATAGTAAGTCAGCTACAATGCATCCTGCTCTAGCTGTAGTTATGTTTGATACTGCAGTTAATTTTGGTATTAATAACTCAGTAACTTTTCTCCAACAAGCTTTAGGATTACCACAAACAGGTATATTTGATGCTGTTACTAAGTCAGCATTAGCAGAAGGTAATAATCGAAATACAGCTCTTCAAATGATTAATGAAAGAATTATTTATCGTTATAAAAGAGTGCAGGAAGATTCAAGTCAGATGGCTTTTTTTCATGGTTGGTTGGCTCGTGATTATAGTTTGTGGGGCTATGTAGAAAAGCTCAAAGATCGTTGAAGAAGGAATAGGGAAGAAGGAAGAAGGAAGAAGGTTATTGAGCAAGAAAAAAACTTCAATTTTCTGTAGATATTCACCCTTGGGTTTACACAAGCAATACAAACAGACATGATATGATTAAATATGTGCAATTCGAGAAGTTTATATTAATTTAAAAGAGTGTAAGTTACAGGGAACTCAAATTCCAACTTCCTATTATCTAATATCATGTCCAGATAATTAGTTATGAAAAAAAACCCAACTGTCTATAGATAGCAAATCTCTTTATTCTCCCTACTCCCTACTCGCTT
>NZ_JAAHGK010001521.1:0-1610 GCF_010672505.1 Okeania sp. SIO2B9
AAGTACTTGCTGACTTTCTCTCAGGATCAGTAGATAGAATAGAGTTGGTTTATACCCAATTTATTTCACTAATTAGCTCTAAACCAGTTATTCAAACTCTCTTACCTCTCGATCCTCAAGGTTTAGAAGTTCAAGATGATGAAATCTTCCGTTTAACTACTAAAGGTGGTCACTTTGAAGTATCACGGGATAAAGTAACAGCACCTACTAAAAGCTTTCCCCGCGATATGATTTTTGAGCAAGACCCAACTCAAATTTTAGAAGCTCTCTTGCCATTATTTTTAACTAACCAGTTATTGAGGGCGTGGCAAGAATCATCTGCTAGTGAATTAGCATCTCGGATGACAGCAATGAGTAATGCTAGTGATAATGCTAGTGAATTAGTTGGTACATTAACTCTTTCTTACAATAAAGCTCGGCAAGCTGCTATTACTCAAGAAATTCTGGAAGTTGTGGGTGGTGCTAGTGCTTTAGAATAATAGGCTACTTTGGAAAATTATTTATATTGTTAATACGTCTAATACGTCTGGCATGACTCAGGCGTATTTTTTTTCTTATTTAGGGGTTGCTAAATAATACCAAGTAGTAATTTATCTTTTTCCTCCAATAGATATTTCCTACAAATTATTTTAATACTGCTTATTATTTGTAACATTCTTTTTTCAAATTGGTATAATATATAGCACTAATCACAACAAGTATAAATACTTACTCAAGTTTAACTACTTTCGCATACTACATTTTGTCGTGCGGAATGTGGGTTTTATTGTTTAATTTTTATAAAATAGACTATAGCAATTTTTACTTATATTTATCATAATGATTACAGGTAAAACAAAATTATTAGGAGTCATTGGCTATCCCGTTGAACATTCTTTGTCTCCAGTAATGCACAATGCTGCAATTAAAGCAATAAATAATCAACAAAACTTAATAGATTATGTTTATCTGCCTTTTCCAATTAAACCAGAAAATTTAAAAACAGCTATTGCTGGGTTTTCTGCTATTGGCATTCAGGGTTTTAATATTACTATTCCCCACAAACAAACAATATTACCACTTTTGTCAAAAGTTTCAGACCTTGCTCAAGCAGTGGGGGCAGTTAATACTGTTTATCAAATAGACAAAGGATGGGAGGGAACAAATACAGATGTGGAAGGGTTTCTTTCTCCACTAAAAACTTATAATTGGGATTGGCATCAAAAAGTAGCGTTGATTTTAGGTAATGGTGGTGCATCTCGCGCAGTAGTGGCTGGTTGTGCACAATTGGGTTGTGCAGAAATTCATGTTATTGGTCGGTCTCAAGAAAAGTTAGCTGCTTTTAGGCAAAGTTGGATTAATTCTCCTTTACCAGTAAGTTTAAAGATACATAAGTGGGATGAAATGTCAAGATTAGTTTCACAGGCAGATTTGCTAGTTAATACTACTCCGATTGGAATGTATCCTAATATTGAGCAGTCTCCAATAGATGAGAAAGTGTTCGATCTATTATCACCAGGAGCAATAGTCTATGATTTAATCTATATTCCCAACCCTACTAAATTTCTTCAACAAGCTCTGGTTAGAGGAGCGATCGCTATTGATGGATTAGAAATGTTGGTTCAACAAGA
>NZ_JAAHGK010001522.1:0-1610 GCF_010672505.1 Okeania sp. SIO2B9
GTCGGGAGGTAGACAAACATCTTGATCGAAGCGGATCAACATTTATTTATGTAAGGGGGTGCTTTCCGCCCCACCCTGTGGAGGAGTGGGGAAACCAGCACCCCCTTACCAACCCCCTTATGGTTGTAATTCTTGGACTTCATGTTGAGGAAGCAAAAAAAATGATAAGTTAAGAATAGGAATGAATAAGAAGTAGATATCTCCAAAATAAAAAATACAGTTATATATTTAGAGGAGAAAATTTTTAGCTTGGTATTTCTAAGTCTACGAATTAATGCTTAACTTAGGTAACACCAAATTGATAAATGCTTACTACAAATAGCTAGGATATTTCTTAGGAGTCAACCCATCCCTCACAGGTCCCTGGAGGGGAAGTCAGAACTCAGCTAAGGGAGCCGTCGGTAGGGCAACGTACAGAATGGATGGCTTTAATTTTAGTCATAATTTATATTTCCTTTGCCAAAAGACTTCGGATATGAGCCGCTACAGCATTAGGCTTTTCTAACATTGCTAGATGACCACATTCAGGAATTTCTAGGACATTTCCACCGTGGCCTTGAAACATCCAGTGAAAACTAGCTAAATGTTTTACATATTTAGGAGCCATTATTTGGTCTTTTGCTCCAGCAATAAAATAAACAGGTTGCTTCAATTTTGAGACTACCAGTGGAAGGTTATGAACTTCTGATTCTGTAGTGGAGTCTAATAGTGTCCCCAGAGCTGCTTCATAAGATGCTCCAAGAAAATCAGTTAATCGTTGTCGTCCCCATTTACGAGAGATTGGTGTGGCCACTTGAGTTCTTGTAAACATTAAGTCTGTCAGAGGCAAATAAGATAGCCAACTAGGACGAAATTTGATAAGTTGTGCCCCTGCAAACCTAAATCGTTCAAATTCTTCTTTAATGTAAATTCCACCACCAGAGTTGATACAGACCACTGCCTTGATAATATCGAACATTCTATTCGCTCCTAACAAGGCAATTGTGCCTCCTAAAGAGTGGCCAATGAGCCAGGCACTAGATATATTGAGTTTCTGTAATAATATTGTCAGGTCTTCTACATAAGCTGCGGGACTGTAGTTGAAAACTAATTTTTTTTGGGTTGAGTGGATTTGAGAATCACCGAATCCGCGCAAATCGTAAGATAAACATTGGTAATCTGGTGAAAGTCTTTGGATTAAAGGTTGCCAGTAGTTACGGCTTAAGAGCCAGCCATGTATAAAAATAAGCACATGGGGGGATTTTGTGGGGTTTGTCAATTCGTAGGCGTGTGGAACCCCTTGGATATCTATAGTTGCCATATTTGTATCTTATCCTGAATTGACAAGTGTGGGGAGATGGGGAGTGTGGGGAGATGGGCAGATGGAGACCCACCCCTAACCCCTCCCAGGAGGGCAGGGCTTTTCAAAGTATAGTATCAGGACTTACGCAAAGACAGCATATATAGCGTATGGTAATGTAGAGCGATATAGCTGTCGCACTTGCTCCGCCAACGCTGCAAAATAGAGAGCGATTGCCTCAGCAAAGCTCCGCTAACGCCTCAAGAAAAGTATCATGATCAAAACAAGAGTCAAAAAATACCTATCAAATAAAAACCGCTCTGAATTTGAT
>NZ_JAAHGK010001523.1:0-1608 GCF_010672505.1 Okeania sp. SIO2B9
CAGAATTTGTCTCAAATATTCTACTACTTTATCTTTAATTTTTATTAGTTCATCAATACTCTTATCTTTACCTACTTCGGCGAATGATTTATGCCCATGTGCTAAATCATTTCTATTAGTCTTGACTTTAAATAAATAATCCTTAATATCAGTTTTTGTTTTTGCAGAAAATCCATATTCCTTAGCTGTTGTTTTAATCTTTTCATAGTCAATATTTCCAGAAAATTGTTTCTCTAGCTTAGAAATCTTAACAATATCTAGAGATATATCTACAATTTTATTATAAATTTCATCAATGCTTGTTTTATTTAGTTGTATCTTCAGGTTTTTAAGAACAACTTTTTTTAACTCAGGTGTGATTTTGTCGAAGGAAACATTTTGATTTTTTAGTTCTTCAAATATTGCTTCAATAGCATCTCTCATTGTCGATTCTATTAAATTGTAAAGCAACAAAAAAGCACTTGCTTTTAAGGTTTGTACTAACTTTATGTCAATTTTTTGAGTTTTGCTTCCTTCTTTACTTTCTATCAACAATTTTGCTGTTCCTTGCTCTAAACTCTGGAGAAAAATAAAATATTCACTTACTTCTTTAGAGCGTTCATTAAAATTTTGAAATAATATGCTTGTCATTATTTAGCTAATAGTTTATCTCTGACATATTCAATCCGTCGAATTACCTTTTTATTAGAACTACTTGCATCACCTTTCGTGTAATTTTGAAAATTACTCTTGCTAGGATTAAGCAAATCATCTCCTCGATACTGAAGATTACTTTTTTCTCTCAAAGCAAGAGCAACACCCACAGAAAGAGACTCAAATTTTATTCTAGTAGTTGTTTGATTTAATTTTTTACCTGACCGAAAACCATTAGGAAAATGTTTGCTAACAAAATCTATCATTGTTTCAAATTCATCCCGCATTTTCTTTAAGTCTGTATTTTCATCTTCATTAAATTTTTTCAAAAATTTATCCAGAAACTTACTTACCCCCACTTTACTTTCAAAATTTTTATAATTATTTAAGAAGGCAAAAAAACGTAAAACAAACTCTTGAGGATCGCGCTGGGCAATAGCTGCATTAGAGAATAAGCAAAGCTCTCTAAACTTGGATAATTTTGATAATTCTTCAACTAAATCAGTAAATTTTCCTGGTAATATACCTCTGCGTTTTTCCATTTCATTTAACTCAACGCTACCTGTATTAATCCGTTCAAATAAATCTCTTCGTGTTTCCTCATCCGCATCTTCAGTAAGTTGAATCATCCGAATAGTAGCTCTATTAAAACGTCTCTGACGAGAAGGAGGTAAATCCTCAAATCTAAAGTCATTTAATTTGGCTAATTTAGATAAATTAATAAGCTTTAACTCATTATTGATAAATCTAGCTAAAGTCCGGATACGTTGAGTACCATCAATAATTTCTAAACGAGCTTCATCTTCTTCATTTTCCTCGTCATTAATATCAGCAACAAATATATAAGGTATTGGTAATCCTAAAAGTACAGATTCAATAAATTTTGACTGTCTTTTTTCATCCCAAGCCATCTCTCTTTGATAATCAGGAATAAATAACTCATTAGTATCGTTTTCTATTCCTTTCATATATTTC
>NZ_JAAHGK010001524.1:0-1607 GCF_010672505.1 Okeania sp. SIO2B9
GTTAGAAGAAATTCTGTTTGAGCGTTGTCAAGTTCTTTTAACACAGCAATTTGCAATCAAGGCTATAACCCAGTACCATTGGTGGCCGAAAATTCAGGTTTAATTACTCCGATGCTACCGGATTTGATATAATTCCTGAGATCGAGGTTTTTTGGTGGGTCGGCTTGATGTTGACAAATTCCTTCTGTCATCCCTGGAAACCCAAATCTACATGAATTTTCACTTCATCAGGTACAAAATCTACCAATTTTTCTTCATCTAACTGCCGAATGCCCATCAACTTTTCCCTCTCTTGCTTTCGAGCGGACGAGGACTCTTTGATCAAGGTCAGTCATGACCAGATGTTGACTCCTATGGCACTTTTTTTTACCTGAGTAATGATTTTTCTGCTTTTGGTGGTCTTTTAGACCCTGGATTGGCCGTTCTGTACCATCGATCATCACCTCTGTGGCAGATGGAAACCTGGTAATCAATTCTTCAATGCTCTGTAACTTACGTTTTGGCAAGGCCATTTTCTGCCCTAAAGCACTCTAAGCGCAATGGCTGTAGTCTTAACATCCATCCGGTGTGCTCTGCTGCGGTGCAAGTCAAACAACACTCCTGGCACATCAAAGGTAGGGTAGCACTTAAAGTAGAACCAGATCAAAAATAACTTGTATGAAGCTTGTAGCAATGGCGCTTTTCTTCCTCCTCCCAGAGGTCGGAGTCTTGATTTTTGGCAAAAGAGCGTTCGCGGAGCGTGGCGGAGCGCCGTATCGCTTCCGAGTCAAGTTGGACACAAAAAGCTTGTAATAATTCATCCAATGCCTTACGGTTTAGTCCAGTCAATGCCCGCACTGAGGCGGTCTTCTTTTAGCACCCGATTGATATCTAACATTGTCCCATTTCAAACACCCTACTAACTCTATACTTTACCTTATAAAGCGACAAGTCTAATAATTAACAATTACCGAATAATTAAGGTAAAAATCCTCTCCTTTAAAGGAGAAACAATGAATTAATTTTGCTTTTATTCAATCCTCTTCCTTTTAGGGAGAGGTAATCATCAATTATCAATTATCAATTATCAATTATCCATTATTGAAAGCGCTGTCGTATTAACAAATCTACAAATCTATCCTACTTATAATGGTTTTCTAACAACTCACGCTGCATATTAGTTGTAGTCAGCCTCACGCTACTCAAGGCTTTGGACTATGCCACGCTCGAAACCAAGAGCTTAAAAAGCTTACCATAAAAAGATTACAAAATTGGTGGGAACGCTTACAGCAGTTTCTCTAGTTTTAGCCCTATATATTAAGATAATCGTGAAGTGGATTTTAGAAATATGCTCATATATGGACTATTAATTTTAGTAATTATAATATTTCTCATCCGTTCCTCTAGTTTAAATGTGATTCAAGAACCGAAAACTTGGACTTCATCAGAGCGAACAAGGTCAATTTTCCTCTTTCTATGGAAGTTTCTCAGCTATCTGGGTATGTCTGCACTTTTTATCTCTCTAGGACTTATGATGGGCATTATTGGCTATCATTGGGTAGCGGGTTTGAGTTGGATAGATTCTCTAGTAGAAGCTTCGATGATTCTTAGTGGTATGGGACCAATTA
>NZ_JAAHGK010001525.1:0-1607 GCF_010672505.1 Okeania sp. SIO2B9
TATTGTTGCTGAAGTGCGCAGTTCCTCCGCAGGAGGCTAGCTGACAGCTAATAGCTGAATGCTTACACAGTATGTATTTAAGAGTTCATCAATTGATAATGGATAATGAATAATTGATAATTAGGGCTTGCTGAAAAAGTCTTATGGTGATGATAGGCAACAGGGAACAGCTCATCTGGCAACAGTTTAGACTATCTGCTACGGCAAAATTTTTGGCATTTTCAGGTAAAAATATTAGCTTTTTGAGGCTAATTGAGCCAAAAACTATGTACTTTTTCAATACCTAAAAAGGCTAAAACCTTTATCTGGTAATTATTTTATCTTTAATCAGCAAGCCCTAATTACCTCTGGTTAAAACCGAGAGCATTGAATATAAGGAAAAATGCTAAAAGCTTTATCTGTCAATGATTTTAGATTTAATCAGCAAGTCCTAATTATTCATTATTAATTATTCATTATTCATTGTTGTTTCTGCTTCAACGCCAGTCAGGAGGATAGAGACTATCAACATTAGGCATTTCATCAATCTTTTGTAGCAAATCTCCTAATTTTGGATATTTTTTCTCTATAGGTAAGATGTCTATGTTTAATTTACTTACATCTTCCTGAACTGCTAATTTTTCGACAAATTTAAAAATAGGATAAATAGCAATATCCGCAGCAGATAATCGATTGCCTGCCAACCAATTTTTATCTGCTAAAACCTCATCATTGAGTATGGTAAATTCTTCTTTTAATTTCTAGAAATTTTCAACAACTTCCTTCTCTTTTTCTGCTAAACCTCCAAAGAAAATTGGAGGGATAAGCTGAAGTAAAGAGGGCACAATTATATTTTCAATTTCACATACCTGTTGCCAAATTATTGCTTTCTCTTGGCTAGTATTGCCAAAAAGTTGCCACTCAGGATAGAGAGAATCTAAATACACTAAAATTGCTATAGATTCACGCACAAATAATTCCCCATGTTTTAGTAATGGCACTTTACCACGAGGATTTAAAGCTAGATAATCGGGTTGTTTATGTTCTCCTGTTGATGGGTCTAAATAATGAGAGACATAATCAACATTATGAATTACTAAGGCCAGGTGTACTCGCCAAGCAAAAAGACTACCTTGAAAGCAAAAAAGTTCTATTGTTGGATTCATTTTCTTGAATATTATTCCTCATTTTAACGAAGTCAGAAGTTGTTTTTGTAACTGAGATTTGAGCAAGTCTCCAAAAACATTTTGCCAATCAAGGCGGGGTTTTTAGACCCAGTTATTTTGATAAAGAATAAATTATGGCAAAAATTCAGCCTAGTATAACCAAATTAACTCGAACATATCCTTTAATTGAGATAATGTCAAGAGCCAGTATTTATAAATTAGCGATATTCAGCAGAAAAGAGGGAGTAGGTAGTAGGCAGTAGGGGAAATAATTGATAATTTCTGTGTGAATGATGACGAGCGCGTTCAAGGAAAAGCTAAAAGTAATATCATGTCCGGTTGAACAGTTATAAATAACGACGGAGGAGTCAGAACTCAGGAGTCAGGAGGAAAAACAAATTTTGTACCTTACCAGTATAGGAATTGCTATATCAAATTAAACTTTAACCCAAATCTTTTCCT
>NZ_JAAHGK010001526.1:0-1601 GCF_010672505.1 Okeania sp. SIO2B9
TTAGAGGAAATACAAAATTTAGTTCGTTCAGTTAGAACTAGAGCAATTAACTGGAAAAAACTAGGACTGCGACAAGCTTCTCAGGTATGGTTAATAGTAGCAGAAAGACTATTAGAAAATTTGCTATTGCGAGCAGATCAAATTGCCAGTGCAATGAAAGTGCGAGGTTTTACAACTCCCGATCAACATAAAGTACAATGGCATGATCTACAGTTAAAGGTATTGGACTGGTTAGTATTGGTTACCTTAGTGTTATTCTGGTGGGTTAGGTTAGTTTGGGGAGGACAAAATTAAAACAAAATTATGTATTCTTATAGACAATTATTTATCTGGTATGGTTAATATGTTCAAAGTAAAAAAATTTCAAAAAGTGCTGTGGGATACCTAGTCACTGATTGATTTTGTTGATAATTTTAAGACAAAAATTATAGATTGATATTTGAGTTGAATATCAAATAATTATCATTGCAGAAAATATATTTTCTGGGTCTATTTACTTCTAAGAGCATTTAATAATTTACAGAAAAAAACAAAAACCTAAATTTATCTGTTAAGCTGTAAAATCTAAAATCTAAAACAATTAGGGGCTTTCAATTGACAAAGGCCACTAAGTTATTTAAAAATCCTGTCATTATCTGCTGATTTTTAAGCCTAAATGACCAACGAAACTTATATGAACCATCCTAACTTTGGCCTCTTATACAGAGTGTGCTTAGTTGAGGATCACCAAGAATTATTTACTACCCTCTATGCTCAACGCTTATTTTTTTTAGTGACAAATGGAATAGGAGGTATTAAATTTGAACCTTTAGGTCGTTCAGACGCACGTTTAATGGTGGAAATTCGCCTCCGCCAACTGCGTCGAAATGGTCAAGCAACTGAGTACCAAAAACTTCAGGCAGTTCACAAAAATACTTTTCAATAATTAAACTGTTCTCTGCTTCTACTCAAGTAAAGTAAAGTTAACTATATTGTCCGGCCTAATCTTGAAGAAGGCAGAAGGGAAAATTGCATGGGTATAGTCAACGACCGCCCACCTGCGTGTCTTATCACCCCAAGCAATTTTAAGCACTCCCGTTGACGGTGGGTTATTAAGCCCGCCACAGACAAAGATAATAAGAAATTCTCAAATCTCAAGATAAAATGGTTGAGTCAATTACTGAACGTATTACTAAAATCCGCTCTAACTTACCTGCATCAATACACCTAATTGCTGTAACTAAACAGGTATCAGTTGATGCTATTCGTACTGCTTATGCAGCAGGAATAAGAGATTTTGGAGAAAATAAAGTTCAAGAAGCAGAAGAAAAGCAAGGCCAACTACGAGATTTACCAAATATTACCTGGCATATGATTGGCCACTTGCAAGGAAATAAAGCAGCAAAAGCCTTACAGCAGTTTCAATGGATTCATTCTGTAGATAATTTAAAACTGGCCAAACGCCTTGACCGTTTAGCAGAAGAGTTATCTTGTAGTCCTAATATTTGCCTGCAAGTCAAAATTTTACCCGACCCTAATAAGTATGGGTGGAGTATACCAGAATTAATTACTGACTTATCACAGTTAAATCAATGTCAAAATCTTAAAATTAAGGGTCTAAT
>NZ_JAAHGK010001527.1:0-1601 GCF_010672505.1 Okeania sp. SIO2B9
TGAATATACTTTAAATCTTTTTTTCATACTTTTTTTTGCTCTATCTCTTCTCTATTGTTTACTACCTGTTTCTGTCAAAACTCTAATTTAATTGATTGGATATAATACCAATTTGGAAAAATAATTTTACGAATAATAAGATAAATTAAAATACTTTATAGGAAATGTTAATTGGACTAAAAAGATTAATTCCTAGCTAATAAATAGTATCAAAGCCATTCATTCTGACTCCTTACTCCTAATAAATAACCTAGTTATTTGTAGCAAATATTTATCAAATTGATGTAACATACTGCTTCAGCAAAGGTAAAAGAGTAAAATTGTTTTCTTGTTTTTCTATTAGAGAGCGTCGCTGCAAAGATTTAATGATATTCAACAAGTCTGAAGCTGGTATTTGTAAATTATCTAATAAGGTTGAAATAGTTGCTGGTTCGGTTGTGGTTGCTAGGTGAGAGATTACTTGTTTTTCTACTTCTGATAAACGGGAAAGTTGCTGATGTAATAATTCTTTGATGTCTGCGTCTAAAAATAGAGGGTCGTATTGAAATAATTCTGAGATATTTCCACTGAATAAGTCATTAATAGTTGTGGCAATTATATTTAACCAAGTGGGGTTGCCTTGATAAAAGTCAATCAATTTTTGCCATTGTTCGTCTACTTGTAAGTCTTGGTCTTTGAGAATTTTTGTAGCTGCTTGCTCATCTAAACCTTTGAGGTGTAATGAACGAATGGATGTATTTTTACCTTTAATAATTTCTCTGAGTTTTTCTCTACTAATTATTAGGCAACAACTCTGATGGGAGAGTTGGGCAATAAGTTGGAAAAATTGGCTGTAGTTTTCATATTCTGGAGTGTAATGACTTGCTAGTTTGCCACTACTAAATATTGTTTGGATGTGATCTAATATTATGAGGCAGCGGTGCTTTCTCAATTTTTCTAAAAGATGGGAATTTTCTGAGGTTTCGAGAGTGGAATTTTGGTTAGACATAAATTGAATGAGTCGGGTTTGAATTGTTTTGAGTTGTGGAGAGTCTCGGAGACTTTGCCAAATTATATAGTCGAATTTATTTTGAATATTTTTGATGAGTTGAAGAGCTAATGTTGTTTTGCCAATACCATTCATTCCGTGAAGCATCACTATTTTTTTTTGTTCTTGGAGAATCCATTTTTTGAGGGTTTTTATTTCCTGAGTTCTACCGTAGAATTTTTTATGGTCTGGTGCGTCTGAGAGGTCTATTTTTGGTCGAGGTATAGTCTGGGATTTGTTGATATTTGGTTGGGGAAAATTTTCAGGATTTATAGTTTCTGAGGAGGGGGAAGTTTCAGGGCAAAAATTTATATTCTTAATTCCTACAAAATCTTTTTCTATATTTGGTGATGAAACTATGGAAAACTGCCATCTATAAAATGTAGTGCGTAGATTAGATTTATTTACTTGTTCACCGAAAGTCTCTGAAAAGGTTTTCCATAATTCTGAAGCGACATCTCTGACATGACCATTAGTGCATTGAAATTCTTGAGCAATTTCCGAATATTTTTTACCTTGAAAAGTACCTCTTAATATTACTTGTTGGAGGTCGTCTAAATGTTTTCCTGCTTTG
>NZ_JAAHGK010001528.1:0-1596 GCF_010672505.1 Okeania sp. SIO2B9
TTACCTCACACCAAATAGGAACCTTAATAATTGGACAGAATGAAAAGTGGAAACAATCTATTAATCTCGGGAAAAAGAACAATCAAGAGTTTGTTAACATACCTGATTATAGATTAATAGAGATGTTAAGATATAAAGCTCATTTAAAAGGGATAAAAGTAATAATTACCGAAGAATCCTATAGATCACAATCAAGTTCTTTAGAGCAAGATGAATTACCAAAATCTGGTGAGTCAAAACCGATATTTAAAGGAAAAAGAATAGCAAGAGGATTGTATAAAACAGGAGATAATAAGTTATTAAATGCTGATGTGAATGGAGCATTTAATATAATTAGAAAAGTAATTCCCGATGTTTTTGGGGAATAAAGGGTTTGCCGTTTAACCCTGTAGTGCTTGAACCACTACGAATGACTATACTTTCAGAGTTTTTAGTAAGTTTAGTTGAGCGGTTAATACAACTTAACGTCGGTATGTAAAAGTTTGTAATCAGAACGCAGATTTTATTTCAACTTTCTGACTGCTGATCGCAATACTAAAGAAATTTTGAATACTGCGTTTGAAAAATTAACAGCTTAGTTCTTTTTTCGCAGTATATAAGAACACAAAAAACTCCAAGGAAAATAGTAACAATTAAGGTAAGGTAGCTATGACAACTAATCATTTGCTCGAAATCAAAGACTTCGGTCAGAGTATCTGGATGGATAATCTCAGTCGCAATATCATTGAGTCTGGGGAACTCAAAAATATGATTGCCCAGAAAGGGATTCGTGGTATCACTTCTAATCCCGCTATCTTTGAGAAAGCAATCGCTGGTAATGCTATCTATGATGCAGATATTGAAGCAGGTATCAGCGCTGGTAAGTCAGTGATGGAAATTTACGAATCTCTTGTTTTTAAGGATATTCGTGATGCTTGCGATATATTTATGCCAGTCTACGAACAAACTAATGGATTAGATGGTTATATTAGTATTGAGGTCCCACCTACTATAGCCAAAGATACAGAAAGTACCATCAGCGAAGCAATTCGTTATTATACTGCTATCGGTCGCGAAAACCTAATGATTAAAATTCCAGGTACACCGGAAGGTTTACCAGCAGTAACAAAAGTTATTAGTGAAGGGATTAATGTCAATGTCACTTTGCTATTTTCTGTAGAAAGCTATGTAAACACCGCTTGGGCCTATATTGAAGGTCTAGAAGCAAGAGCAGCTAAAGGAGAAGATGTCAGTAAGATAGCTTCTGTGGCAAGTTTCTTTTTAAGTCGCATTGATAGTAATATTGACGCTACTATTGATAGCAAAATCAAGAATGTAACCGATGATACTGTCAAGGCCAAACTAGAAACCGTCAAAGGAAAAGTAGCGATCGCTAATGCCAAAATAGCCTATCAAGAATACAAAAAAATTATTCAGAGCGACCGCTGGAAAGCTCTATCTGCAAAAGGTGCAACAATGCAAAGGCTATTATGGGCAAGTACTAGCACCAAAAATCCCACCTACAGTGATGTGATGTATGTGGATGAATTAATTGGGCCTGATACAGTAAATACTTTGCCTCCCCAAACCATAGATGCTTGTGCTGATCACTGTCAT
>NZ_JAAHGK010001529.1:0-1593 GCF_010672505.1 Okeania sp. SIO2B9
TCAAACGCAACTTAGATGAAGCTTTGCGTAAAGATGTATCTCTGCAAAGCTTCATCTAAGTTGCGTTTGTTTAATCCTTGCTGATTTTTTAAGATATTTTTTGCTTCTTTCAACCAATTATCCGAGTAGTATTCTCGCATTCTTTCTTCAATATATGGATATAAAGCTTGAGCTAAAAGCTTTAAAGATTTATAGATTAAATCACCATAATCATCTATGGAAGGCTGCTTTTTTGTAATCATTTTACTGATATTTCCTTTGGGTTGTTTGCGAACAACAGCATCGGAACATCAGATATCTATCACTAATAGTGAAATAGTGAGTTACTCAAAAAAACTCCCCTATCTTGATAGAAACTTCCCAAAAAATAGGAGTTAATAGTGACAACTAATGTCACTTTTGACTCACATATAACATTGGGATATTTTTCTACAGGGAATTTCATAAAATGAGTATTACTTCAACTAAATAAACACTATATTAAGTGGTATTAGCTTCAGCTAATGTCTCATCAATGGTAGATATGTATACTGACTCGTGTATCTCGATTTGTAGCTAATTTTTAGTAAACCTAGATACTTGTAAGCATTTAGTCTCCTAAACTACCTACTTACAAACAGCTATCTATACTAAAGATTAATTACAAATTGAGATATACAAGTGAGTATATATATCTACCACCGATGAGACAGCAGCCAACAACAGGCTATAGATACTAATATTGTATGCTATCTTTAGAAAGAGTATAACAAAGAAATAAAATTTTTGTCAATAGTTGTCAGATTTATTTTTTGGACTAACCTTCATAGCATGAAAAAACCTCCCGTTCTACTTTTATGTTTTAACTCAGGGACTCCATCTAGCAAACTCACTTCTTTTCTACTCAGAGTAAAGAAGCTTTACAACCAAATGGATAAGGTGAGTTATAAGTAGTAGAACGCTTGCCAAATATTGTGTAACGATTATCCCGAATCTGCTCATAAAAGCGATCGCCCATCCATTTTGCTCCTGGTAAACCTCGATATGCTGCCACAAACACATCCCCCACAGGCAAAAGTCGCCCTATTTCTTCCGCTGCATCACTACCTTGCCATCGACGTTCCGGTGCATTACCATCAATCAAAATCATACCCATTTCACAATCTTTAGCAGTAATACCAAATTGATTGAGTTTTTCTAAATCTTGCATAGGAATATACTCAAATAGCTCACCTTTATCTATACTTTCCAATACCTGCACCAACGTTACACATAAATTGCAGTTGCCATCATAAATTACGATATAACTCATACGTCTTAGTTTTATTTTAAATACAATCAAACATTGTAACATCAACAGGACTTACGCAAATTCTTAGACAATACGCTATCAGCAGGGGGCGAATGCCATTCGCCCCTACTAGATATGGCGGTTATGCGTAATATCATGTCCGGATAATTAGTGATCAAAAAACCTTCTCCTTCTGCTCCTGTTCTTCTTCCTTCTTCTTTCTTCCCTCCTGACTCCTGACTCCTGACTCCTGAGGACTCCGTCGTTATTTATTTATAACTGTTCAACCGGACATGATATAAGTCCTGACTAAATTAAAGCTA
>NZ_JAAHGK010000153.1:0-8579 GCF_010672505.1 Okeania sp. SIO2B9
GTTTAAAGCCTCTCCTTTTAAGGGGATAATAAATAAAAATTTTCCTTTGAGTCAATCCTCTTCTTTTCAAAGAGAGGTAATTCTAAATTCTAAATTCTTGAAAATGCACCACCACCAAACTTTTTTACAAAGGTTTTAAATCTGGTTCTACCCAATTTTTTTGAGCTGACTCAGACATCAGAAATTCTCTACTGTAATATTCAAAAGGTAAAGCTGAATTTTCGTAAAAGTTGACTAAATTATTGGCATTTTCTGCAAAAGAGTTATTCGCTGAATTTGTAGTCAAATATTTCTGAATCATTTTTACCCAAAACAGCGTAATTGTTTCGTTATAACCACTATCTTTAGTATTTTTAGTACCTACTGCAACATTATATTTTTTGATGCGATCGCGAATATTATTTATTGCTTCTAACTCGGAATAGTTAGTCAAATACCAAAGCGCAACAATCAAATGTGCAGCATGAGTCCAATTATTTTTTGGTAGAGTACAATTATTGAATTCTCTGACAAGATTTTCTAACTCATTACTGGTGAAATCAAAAGTTTTATTGCATATACAAAAATTATTTCAAAGAAACTGTTGCTCCTAATTCCTCTAATTTTTGCTTAATCTGTTCGGCCTCCTGAATATTGACATTAGATTTAATAATTTGGGGTAAATTATCAACAACTTTTTTAGTTTCCTGTAAACTTCCAAAGAGATTTAAACTGCGTATATCCTTAATAAAATATATTTTTTTATTAGCAGGAAATTCCTCTAATACAATATCAAAAATAGTTTTTGATTCATGGTCATCTTGATCATTATTGTCGAATTTTTCATTAGGTTTTACTACAATAATTCGATCTGCACTTACTTGAAAAAAATCTTCTATTTGTTTCACCAATTCTGTAGCTTATAACATTGTAATATATTTGAGTTTTTCCAATATTTCATCAGTTTTTATAGACATGATGCTTTCTCCATATAATAAAATTTTTATCTACTAAAAATTTATCGATAAAACTGCTCAAACAAACATTTGGTTTACTCATTTATTATTGATTATTATATAAAACCCCATCCAATTCTTACTTCTGCCCTCTGCCTTCTGCCTTCGTTAATAGAATTATAAAATCATCTCGCGCAATTCAAGAAAGCTGTTTGTTTATACACAGGAATTGAACCTGTATTAGCTTTCGCTAGCTTGATTATGAGTCAAGTGCCTTTACCATTTGGCTAGTATGTAAGCTTTCTTAGTTTGGGCGCGAGATGATTTTTTTTCATGTTAATAAATCTATTTTTATATCTGTTATTTACCTGTTTTTAAAATCTAAATTAATATCACCTCGCGCAAGTAAAAAAAGCTGTTTGTTTATACACAGGAATTGAACCTGCTACAATCGATTAATAGTCGAATGCTCTACCAAATTGAGTATGTAAGCTTTTTCAGTTGGGGCGCGAAGTGATTTTATTAAACTCTTTAATTAAACTATTCTAACTTCATTATTCAAGATACAAATGGCATATTAACTGATGGAATTTTACTCATTTTAAAATCTCTAGAAAATAACAGATTAAATATTTAGTTTTCCAGGTTCAAATTTTGGAGTGATCTGCCTATGTATTTACCGTATATAATATTTTATACATCAGCAATACATAATTTTCCAGGGAATAAGAAAAAAAATCAAGATGTTAAAGACTGGGAATATTAGTATTTACAAATTTTTGCCATAAACAATATTAGTATGAACTTTACGAAAACCCACAGACTCATAAAGTCGAGTTGCTCCCGACGGGTTCTCAGCATCAACACCAAGTAACGTCTTATCTATACCAACAGCTCGTAAACCCTCCATTCCAGAAAGTAACATCGCTTTTCCTAAACCACGCTGACGAAAACCACGACGAGTACCCAAAGTATTTATCCAACCTTCTTTTCTTCCCTTGTGCTTATTCTCTTCTGGATAAAAACAACAGTAACAAAAAGCTGCAAATGTACCATCAGGAGCTATTGCAACCCAGGTCAAGTCTGGTCGATAGTTAGGGTCGCTTACTATATATTCCACCTGCTCAACTTTCACCTCATGGAAGTTCCAATGGTCAATAAATGTTTGATTATACGCTTCTACCCATGCTTCTAAAAATCTTCGCTGCTCCTGCTTACCAGAAAACTGCGCAGAGGAGTGAGACTGCAACGTAAAACCTACAGGTAACTCCGGTTTGGGAAGAGGTTCGGTGAGTGATCGCTCCATCCCAAAAAAGTAACGCTTGGGAGTGAAACCACAATTTTCTAATAATGCAATGCGTTCGGTTTGAGTATCGCGAACAGGCGATCTAAAATTGGCATATACACCCTTATCTCTAGCGACTTCTTTCATTCGTGTTTCACCCCACCTAATGATTTCTTGCTCTATACCTTCACTTCTAACAGTGGGATGAACTCTGAAGGAGAGAAGAGCATCAACTGACTCTTGTATTAATAGCTTCCCAAAACCAATGAGTTTACCTTCTCCATCTTCCCAAAGACGAATGTCACGCTCTTTATCTATATCTGGAGCATTAAATTCTTGTCGCAGATCCGAAACAGATACCCATTCATCTAAGCGATCGACTGCTTCACAAACTTGTAAAAATTCAGCGATCGCTTCTAGATCCGTTTCACCTTGATAGGAGCGAGTTACTAACGTTTTCATAAAAATTTATAATGGTGAAAATTAAGATTTTTTTTTACTTATTTATTTTTTCAAATAGTTAAATCAAATAGTTGAAAATTACTTCGCACAAGTCGAAAAAGTCATGAATACGTTTACAGTCGTTCTTATCAGTTTTTAATTTGACAGTGGACTCGCTAATTTTATCTCATAGAGACTTAAAAAGCTTCGCTATTTCGGTCGCCCGAACATCGCTACCTTAGGACCCTATAGTTAGGAAATGTATGTATACTTTATCAGTTGGGGTGCGAAGTAATTTCAGTTATCAGTTATCAGTAAAAGTTTAATTTTGTATTTTTTATTTTTATTAAAATAGTTAAAAATCACCTCGTGCAAGTCAAAAAAGCTGTTTGTTCATACACAGGAATTGAACCTACTACACTTTGTTCTTGAGACAAATGCTCTACCAATGAGCTAGTATGTAAGCTTTCTCAGTTAGGGCACGAAGTGAAATTTTAACTACTATTAATATGTTCCGCACAAGTCAATAAAGCGTTTGACACTAACGCTCTATCCATTGAGCTACATTCCCTAAAAATAGTGGGAATGATAGGAGTCGAACCTATAACCTTTGGTTTAGTAGACCAAAATGTATGTACGCTTTACCAGTTAGGGTGCGGAACATAACGAAGTCAGAAGTCAGAAGTTGTTTTTGTAACGGGGATTAGAGAAACGCTCCAAAAACGGCCGATCAAGGCGGGGTTTTAGACCCAATTATTTTGATAATAAGATATTCCTATTAATAAGGAGGTTTTATTTAACCGTAAACTGCTTCGGGGCGAACAATTAAATCTCCACTGGGACGATGGTCTAAAACGTAGGAATTAAAGCGTTCTTTACCCACATCAAAATATTGAGCTAGGCGTTCTTTAATAGTATTTTCAGTCATATTTTCTCTGATGCCTAATTGATTTTCTGTAACATCATAAGAACGTCCTTCAAATCTAATATGAACCATATCACCACCTCCTAATTTTTTTGATATTATCTGTTACAATATGAATCGTCTTTCTAGATAATAGAGTTGTTGAACGTTATTGATTTTTTTGTTATTTTATTTGAGAAAGCAGAATATTTTTCTGGTTAATTTTCTGCTTCTTTTGGGTTGATAAAACGCCGATAATATTGAAATTTACCAGATTTAAACCAACCTAAAATTCTATGAGTGTAAAGTAATAGCTTATGCAATTCAGGTTTTGTGTAATACCTGATGGATGTTAGTTGAAATTCCGATTAATTATTTAATTTTCTAGGTGCAGATATGGCTTTTTTATCTGGAGGTTATTTACTTTTCCTTTGACTGCCACATTTATATGCTACATAAATAATACATAAAGTGTCAAGGGGGTGGGAGAATTTTTTTTCAGGATTTTGAAAGCTAGCTATATCAATAGATACAGGCATATTTTAGTTAGTAAAATGGAGATATTCGTCCAAAAAATTGTCATAAAATCTAAAATCTAAATTTATCATAAAAGAGGGAGTAGGGAAAAAGAATGGATGATTTCTGTGGGATAATAATTTTATTGGAGATATCTAATAGTTTTAGGAAGAACTAAGATGAGCGAAAAATTTGCAGCAGTTGTCATAGGTGTTGGTTCAGAAGCAGGTTTAGGTGCGACACTTGCTAAATATTTTGCTCAAAAAGGTTTGCACGTTTTTGTTGCTGGTCGTAGCGGAGATAAACTACAGTTAATTGTGGAAAAAATCACACAACAAGGGAGTACCGCAACTGCTGTTGTTACTGATGCAACAGTCGAACAGGATGTCGAACAACTGTTTGCAGTTGTGGAAAAAGCAGGTTATCCTCTCGATCTTGCTGTCTACAACGCTGGTAACAATATTCCGGCACCCTTATTAGAAACAGACAGCGAAACCTTTATCAACCTTTGGCAACAAAATTGTTTTGGTGGATTTTTATTTGGAAAACAAGCGATCGCTACTATGAAAAAGCGACAACAAGGTACTCTTATTTTTACAGGAGCGACTGCTTCATTAAGAGGAAAACCACCTTTTACAGCATTCGGAGTCGCAAAAGCAGGTTTAAGAACATTAGCTCAAGGGATGGCGCGAGAATTTGGTTCCCAAGGTATTCATGTTGCTCATGTCATTATTGATGGTGTCATTGATGGGGAAAAGTCTCGCACAAAGTTCCCAAATTTTGTTTCTCAAAAAGGTGAGGAAGGTTTATTACAACTTGAAGCTATTGCGGAAACGTATTGGGCAATTCATCAACAACATTCCAGCGCATGGACTCACGAACTTGATTTAAGACCATTTAAAGAGTCTTTTTAATTTAGGGAGTATTCATTAATTAATAATTAATAATGGATAATTAATAATTAATAATTTCCTTTGGTTAAAACCATAACGGAATTGAATATAAGGAAATTTTATTTCTTTTTTTCTCCTTAAAAGGAGAGGCTTTAAACCGAATAGATTAATTGTCAATTGTCAATTTGTAATTAGACCTCTTCAAAAATTTGAACCGTGCTATAACAGTTTTAGAAACTTTTATAGAAATGTCTATTTAGGAAACAGGGAATAGAAACTTTTTTCCAAGTTATTAATTCTGTCAATGCTAAAAAAACTTTATGTCAACAACTTTAAATGTCTGTTTAACTTTGAAATTGAATTCTCAAATATAAATTTACTACTAGGAGCAAATGGTTCTGGCAAAATAACAGTTTTTGAAGTTTTGCATAAACTCCAAAAATTTATATTAGGAGAATTTGAAACTACCGGAAAATATTATCAAGTCTCAGAAATTTTTCATCAGCAAGATTTAACTAGATGGCAAAACTCACCTATCCAGAAAAAAGATATGCATTTACCTAATGAAAAAATAGCTATTTTTGTGCCTGCCAGAAATATAGAGACTTGGTTTTCTTATATTAATGGTAAAGATGTTAATGAAGAAGATGATTACAAAGATAAAACTCTAAATATCACAGACAGAATTACATTAGCTAAAGCTTCAGCAGAAAAATTAGCATCAGATATCTGTCCTCAAGGACTTGATGAAAATGCTCCTGCTTCTCTACATCATGCTTGTAATGAACTGCGAAGATTACAATTAGATTAGAAATTATATTCATTAGGGTGTCTGACGGGACTCGTTCGCGAAGCGTTCTCGAAGAGTACCCGCTTTCTCCGGTGTCACAAACCGACGTTTCGACCACTTCAACCTCAGACACCAAATGGAAACTAGGGGATTTGAACCCCTGCCACGACTGTGCAAGAATCGTATGCTCCCATTACACCAAGTCCCCCTTTGATTAAGTTGATAATTTTTTAATTTGAGTCGCGATCGCGCAATTTTTCCCGAACCGCCATTAAAATCAGTCCTAACTTATTTTTGCCCGTCCCATCTTTACCACAACCCCAATAATCATCACTAGGTGAATTCTCCACAATCAACTCATCGCCTGTAGACATCAGAATTTCCCGAATGTCAGCATGAGTTTCAAATTTTTTTAATACACCCCCTTCCATAATTTCATCCTTGACCTTTTCCCAATCTGGTCGTAGAGGGTATTTTCTACTGCGCCCCATCTTTGCTGCCTCTTTTGGGGTTTTGACTTCCCGAATTTTATCAAACCATAGACGGTCTGTAGTAGCAAACTTCTGGCCTTGAAAATAATGTTCATTCGTCGGCCACCAAAACCCATCAAGTTCAAAACCATGTCGGGAAAAATTAGAAAAGCAACCATAAATTTTTGTACGAACACCGTAAAAATAAATAGGCATAATTAATTATTTGGGGTTTGAATCAGCAATTTTTCTTTCTGGCTCCCCCCTTTGAAAGGGGGGTAGGGGGGGATGACCAATTGCAAATTGCCCAGCGTGCAAGTTATGAGAGCGTTTTATGCGCTTTCTCAGTTACTAGGGGAACTCCGCCGATGAGTTACCACACACTCTTTAAAGGATTGCTACTTTGAAGCCAACCTATCGGGTTCTTCGCACTCCCCGTTCTCACGCGCCCACTGTGTTTAATAGTGTTACTATTCCTCTCGTACTAAGTATGTAAGCTCTAAATGTTGGGTCACGCTAGGAACTATTGCATGGGTTAGTTTTAAATAAAGTCAATGAAAACAACCTCCTTTTTTAGTGGTACATTTTGAACATTAATGTGTTCAACGCCTCCACCAGGACTTGAACCTGGAACCTTCCTTTAGAAGAGTGTTGCTCTATCCATTGAGCTATGGAGAGGATGTCAAATCACACCTGCATTTGGTGGCGGAGGTGAGAGTTGCACTCACTGATTTTTAGGGTATGAACCTAATAAGCCACTCTTGCTTCATCTCCGCGTGTCACCAATACTCCTGATATCATGTCCGCACTTTATCGTTTGTGTGAACCCAAGGGTGAATATGCACAGGCAATTTAAGTTTTTTCTTGCTCAATAGTCTTCCTTTCAAGGAGAGGTAATTCTAAATTCGCGCATTCTAAATTCTTGAATTTTGGCGGTGTACTTGTATCCTTTTACTTGAGTTTTGCTTGCTTACCCACAACAAAAATTTTTCCATTTGTGGTTCATTTTTCAGTTTTTCAACAGTGTTTAACTCTTTTGCTAAACGCTTGTTATCAAAGAAGGCATGAATTTGCCGATGACAGGCCGAACAAATATTAATAGTGGGACCTGGGTTAATTTTTTGGCGTTTGGTGTTTTGTTTGGGAATTAGGTGATGGACAGTTAATTTTTCCATCTCCCTTTCACACAGTTCGCATTGCATAGAGGTGTGTTTTAATATCTTAAATTTCTCTTTTTCTCTAACATTTACTCTTCCTTTATCTACGGAAAATTTGTAATATGGGATTATGCGATCGCCAATCTTCCCAAAATCATCACCACCTTATACTACAACACAAGGTTTGATTTTCCAGATTTAGAGACATTCCCATAACTGGCATAAATTAATACTACACAATATATTACAATATTGTCAAGGGGGTAGAGAAAAATTTTTGGTAGTCCTGTATCATAATGGTGAATAACGGCTGAAATATAGACTATAGACTCGTTTAATTCAACTTTAACGCGAGGTCTCCTCGCCATATCCATCAGACCAAGAGAAAATAGAATATTCTATATTTCAAACCTCCTGATTGTAGGGGTACTGATAACTGATAACTGATAACTGAAATTACCTAAACTGCCTTAATATAAGCTATTTGAGTATTAACCCTCCGGAAACCAACCGACTCATAAAGTCTCGTCGCACCCGAAAGATTATCCGCATCAACATACAACATCGCTGTTTCCATACCCTCTGTTTTCAACAATTTCAGTGCTGACAACAAAATACCACGCCCTAACCCCCGTTTCCTGAAACCACTTCGGGTGCCAAGGAGACTAACTAAACCATCTTTGCGTTTATTCAACTCATTATTTTCTGGGTGAATCTGACAATCACAAAAAGCAGCAAAAATACCATCAGGCGCAACTGCAACTAAACTTAATTCTGACCGATATTTAGGGTCATTGAGTTTATTCTTCACAGACTCAACAGTAATATCTTGATGATTCCAATGATCGATAAAAGTTTGATTAAACATTTTCGTCCAAGCTGCTGCATCTGCTTCATTTTCTATATGTTTTAGGGTGAAACCTTCTGGAAACTCAGCTTCTGGAATAGGGTCAGTAAGCGATCGCTCCATTGTCAGAAAATATCGCTCAATTGCAAAACCACAACTTTCTAATAAAGCTATACGTTCAACATTATCACTATGTCCTCCAGACAGCACTTTAACCTTGACATTCCTTTCCCTACCCACTTCCCGCATCCGTTTCTCTCCCCACTCCAGAATTTGAACTTCTAAATTATTGCCTTGAGCATTGGGGTCAACTCGAAACCACAAAATACCTGCAATATCTG
>NZ_JAAHGK010001530.1:0-1590 GCF_010672505.1 Okeania sp. SIO2B9
TACTGGAGCTATGCGAGAAGCAGTTTTAATTAATCCTATTGATGCGGAAAATTTAAGTTTAAAAGATGGGTATAAGGTACTGTTAAAGAATGATTTGGGTGAGTTTCAAGGAAGAGTATATTTAGCTCCGATGAAACCAGGTAATTTACAAATACATTGGCCGGAAGGAAATGTGTTATTAGATCAGGGTAAACGTTCTGTTGAAGGTGTGCCTGATTATAATGCTTTGGTCTGTTTAGAAAAGTTAGATTAGGTTAAAGTTTTGAAGATATTGAGTGGGTGAAAAGATGGAAAATTTTTGATTCAAGGAGGTTACTGATTTTTGAGTAATACTAAATCTCACGCATTCTTGCTACATCTTCTTGAAAGTAGGGAGTAGGTAGCAGGAAAGAAAGAATATAGTTTTTCTAATCCTGAGTATTTTGTTAAGTAAGCTTTCATTATTTGGACTCTGAACTACTGTGCCACATTTACATGGAATCTACTCTATCTTCCAAAGAGAAGTGATTTTTATTGATTAATTGTTAATTTAAGAATAAATTTCTATAGAAACTTTCTTGTTGAATAGAGTTATATAATCTCCTTTGAAGAGTGTGATAAAAAACTTTCTCCTCTTCCTTCTTTGTTCCCTCCTGACTCCTGACTCCTCACTCCTCCAAAGAGAGGTAATTTTTAGTGATTAATTGTTAATTTGAGAATAAATTTCTATAGAAACTTTCCTGTTAAATAGAGTTATATCATGTCCTTTTAAGAGCGTGATAAAAAATTTTCTTCTCCTCTTCCTTCTTTATTTCTTCCTGACTCCTGACTCCCCCTCCTGGGAGGGGTTAGGGGTGGGTTGACTCCTGACTCCTCCAAGGAGACGATTCATAAATTTTATCATTTTCTTTGTGGGTTTAATACCCCACCGTCAACGGGGGTGTTCAAAATTACTTGGGGGAGCGAATCCCCATGTAATTTTCCTCCTGTCTCCTGTCTCCTGTCTCCTGTCTCCTGTCTCCTTCTTCAATTTTAATAATGGTCTCTATCATTATAAAATATTAAAAATATTGATAGTAAACCTCTAGGCATTATTGCTTGGGCATTATCTAGAAAATCTCAAAATGAAAATCTAAAAATTCAAGGTAGAAAATTCAACTAATAACTTAAGTTTACTGACAACTTACAACTGATAATTGAAATGACTGATTAATATTCTTTCAATAAACTTTAAAACAAAAATCTAGTGGGATAACAAAGCTAAAATGACAGAATTCTGGAATCAAGTTTTAAACTTCGCAGAAACAATAACTTTTCGAGTAGGAAATCAATTATTAAAAGACTTCGGAAATGTCACAGCAGATGAAAAAGCTGACGGTAGTTTAATTACTAAATCCGATAAATGGGCAGATAGAGAAATTAGAGAAGCGATCGCTCATACTTTTCCCACTCATGGAATCTTAACAGAAGAAACTCAACAGATATTTCCTAGTAATGAATGGTGTTGGATTATTGACCCCTTAGATGCTACTACAAACTTTGCTAAAGGTATACCAATTTGGCAACTTCTATCGCCTTATTGTATCAAGGTATTCCTATATTTGGTTATAA
>NZ_JAAHGK010001531.1:0-1584 GCF_010672505.1 Okeania sp. SIO2B9
AATTTCACCAATAGGACATGAAATTAATGAACAACGGTCAACTTGACATCTAGTTCTATTTAACCAATCTAGTCTTTGACCTAGAGCATAATTCCAATGTCTTCGTAACAGTTCTAGCCAATAATCTATTTTGACTGACTGTTCAGTAGTGGGCTTAATTTTGTAGCAATGAGTAATTATCATAATTTTATACTACTCTTTAGTGCTACATTTGAACAGCAATCGAAACCTGTTTAATTTGCAGCTCGGCAATTCCCCTCCTGTTAAATCGCAGATTATAACGGGAGACCCCTTGCCGAATCAAGTTGGAAATAAACATTTTTAGCTTTTATGTCACTAAGGATTTATCTTTGCCATCATAACCTTAGTTTCCTTGGAACTTCCTTATATCTAAAAGTTGCTGTAATTTTTCATCACTAAAATCATTAATAACAATACTCGCTCCTACTTCTAATAAAGATTCAGGTTCATGGGTAGAAGCAACTCCTACTGTGTAAATTCCTGCTCCGACTGCTGACTTAATTCCAGAACGAGAATCTTCAAAAACAATTGCCTCTTCCGGGGAAATTTCCAATTTTTCTAAACATAATTTATAAGGTGCAGGATCTGGTTTTGCGACAGTCATTACTCCACCTAATATTACTAATGGAAAAGTATCTGTTAGCTGCAAAACATCTAACATAAATTCAGCATTTTCTGGAGGTGCATTTGTCACGACCGCTTTCTGAAGTTTTTGTTTTTTTACCCATGCAATAAATTCTAATAATCCTGTCATTGGTTCTAAGTTTGTAGCCATTTCTCGAAATTTAGCTTCTTTATAATCTGCTAGTTCTTCTACTTCTGTAGTTGATAGGTGTGGTAGTAATTTTTTCAGAATTGTGGGATTAGTTCCACCACTAATTTTTTCCTTATAAGAGTTATGGTCAATTACTATTCCGTAATTATTTAAAATTTCTTTCCATACCTGGAAATGCAAGGGGTCTGTATTAACTATGGTGCCATCTAGGTCAAACAAAATTGCTTTTAGCATCTCTTATATAGATAGTGTTTACTTTATGAGGTCTGAACTGAAAATTGAATTTCTCAGAGAAAATCTAGATCGAAGGTTCGTGCAATGAGGGGCAATTAAAGCTTAAAAGTATTGATTTATATGAATTTTAGCCCTCTTACTGAACGGTTATTTAACAAAATGATACTATCATTGTATCAACTTAATTCTAATATCTGAATAAAATAAGGTATGAAATGGATAGAATTGAAGAAGGAGACAGGAGACAACCCACCTCCAACCCCTCCCAGGAGGGGAAGACAGGAGACAGGAGGAAAATTACATGGGGATTCTAACCCCAAGTAATTTTGAACACCCCCGTTGACGGTGGGGTATTAAACCCACAAAGAAAATGATAAATCTTATGTAGAAACCGGAATCTCTAATTTAGACTCTGAACTTTATGGTGGCTTTTTCTATGATAAATTAACTTCTATTAAAGGAAGAGTTGCTGTGGAGAAAACAACCTTTATAGTGTAACTGATAATCAGTAAATAAAAAGGAAAAAAAAGCAGCAAAATTTACAATCTGTGACG
>NZ_JAAHGK010001532.1:0-1584 GCF_010672505.1 Okeania sp. SIO2B9
TGCTATCAACTTGATATTCCATTTAACTATGCAAAGATTAATAACTATGCTGTAACCAAGGCAAATGGTGATTATTTACTACTTTTAAATAATGATACAGAAGTTAAAACACCAGATTGGATAGAAGCAATGGTAGAGCAAGTACAAAGACCAACAATTGGTGCTGTTGGTGCAAAGTTACTATACCCAGATGATACTATCCAACATTCTGGTGTAGTCGTGGGAATTGGTGATGTGGCAGGCCATAGTCACAAAGGTTCTCCTGACAATACTCCAGGGTATTTTTGTCAGCTAATTACTGTCAATAATTACTCAGCAGTAACAGGAGCTTGTCTAATGTGCAGGCGAGAAGTATATGAGGAAGTTGGTGGACTTGATGAAGAGCTAGTAGTGGCTTATAACGACGTTGATTTGTGTCTGAAAATTCAACAAAAAGGCTATCGTAATATTAACTTACCTCATGTTGTTTTATACCATTACGAGTCCAAGAGTCGTGGATATGAAGACACTCCAGAAAAAAAAGCTCGATATCAGCGAGAGGCAAAAATTATGCAGCAGAGGTGGGGAAAAGTTATTGCACACGATCCTTGTTACAGTCCTAATCTAAGTCAAAAGCGAGAAGATTACTTTATTAAACTAAAGACTTACATTGAGATATCACCCATTTCTTTGCCAAAACATCATCCTGAAGCACTTCTAGGATATAGTATAGATTCACCAACACCCGGAAAACATTTTGACTTAGGTGCAATTTTAATTAGGGGTTGGGTAATTGGTAAAAACTCTCCAGCTCAAACAATTAAGATAGTCTGCAATAGTAATATTCTCAGTGAAATTCCTGTGAATCAGAACAGACCTGACGTTGCCAATGTTTATCAAGTACCTGGAGCTGAAAACAGTGGTTTTGAAACCGAATTAAGATACGTTGAAATACCAGATGAAGGAGAAATTTTTATAAAAACTGTTCTTCAAGATGGAAGTATTTTTTTGCTCGGAAAAATAAAATTTCACCAGTATATGATAAAGTAGGTAGTCAAAATTTAAGTATTGTATTTTTTTTAAGCCGATAGATAACTAATTTTACTTGGCTATTCGATATCAGGAGAAACGAAGAATGGATAATGTTACAGATAAAAGTTCGATAGCTGCCATTATATGTGGTTATGAAAGAGGTGGAACTACTCTAATTTCAGAAATACTTAGGCAATACCCTAATCTATATAGCGGTTTTGAATGTGGTCTTTTGTTGGCAGAAAAGATGCCAGAGTTTTTATCACTTGAACCCTACAACTCCATGACTAAACTAAGTTGGAGAATTAAAGATGATGAATTAGAGTATGTTTGCCAGGCAAATACTTGGTTAGATGCTTATAAAAGATTGAAGGAAAAAACTAGACTGATTACTAAGCAAGAAGGTGCTTTGATATTCGATAAAACGCCCAAGTATATGCAAAAATTATCTCAGGTCTTGGCAAAAGTTCCAGACGTACCATGTATAGTAATTGTCCGAGACCCTAGAGCTGTTTTATGGTCTTGGGCTAAAAGATCGGGGCTAGGGGTACAAAAGTGGGTCAAGGAGCATCT
>NZ_JAAHGK010001533.1:0-1584 GCF_010672505.1 Okeania sp. SIO2B9
GGTTATAGCCTTGATTGCAAATTGCTGTGTTAAAAGAACTTGACAACGCTCAAACAGAATTTCTTCTAACTCTTCGAGGCTATAACCCAGTACCATTGGTGGCCGAAAATTCAGGTTTAATTACTCCGATGCTACCGGATTTGAGATCACTCCCCTACTCCCCCACTCAAGAAATAGAAAAGCTCCTACATCCAAAGTAAAGAAAAGATCGAGGTATTTTTAAAGATATTAATTGACTGATGTCTTTGATGTAACTGCTTCCTCTAACCAAACGTTGGGAAGTTGACTTGGTCTTTGAGGTAATTGCATCAGACCCATTTCTGTTAAACGAACCACGTTGCTGAGAGATTCTACAAGAATAGGGTCAAAATATCTACCACTGTGATTGATACATTTTTCTAAAGCTTCTCCGAAACTAAGAGCTATTCTTTTACCTCGTGCTTGTATTAGCTCTTGGAAGTAAGAAATTAACCCCAGAATTCGAGATTCTACGGGTATTTCGTCTTCTCTGAGACCGTCTGGTTTACCACTACCATCCCAATGTTCTAAATGATGAGTCACAATTTTAGTTATAGGTGCTAACTCTGGCATCGCTGTTAATAATTGACCACCAAGTACGCTCCTTTCCTGCCAAAAAGCTAAAGTTGCATCATCTAATTCATCTGGTGTTTGAGTAAATACTTCGTTTGGTGCTGATGCTAACCCCACTCGAAACAATAATCCTGCTAACCGCAAACGTCGTAACTGCAAAGTAGGTAAATCTAACATTTGACCAAGAGTTTCAGATAAAGCTGCAACTTGCAAAGAGGCAATAGGGTTACTCGGATCGCGTTCATCTGCTTTCTGCGCCATTCGTAAAAATGCCTGCAATTTATTAGCGTTTAGGTTGCGACTAACTCGTAACGCTTGACCTTCCAATTCCCATAGTTCCCTAGTTTGACGATTCATTGTAATCATCTGCTGTTGGGAAGTTTCCAGATAAGAAACTATTCGAGATACCACATTAGTCATATCTGTAGGTGGTGCATCTTTGATAGTTAGAATTTCTTGATGTTGTTTTTGAATGCTGTCTGCTAAGGCAGGATCGTAGGGGCGACATCTTTCTATGAGAATTTCTGCGGCTTTAACTACTAAACTCCGGTCGAAACTCCATAAACCGTAAAATTTTCTTTCTACATCTACAGTGGGTTTACCATTGAGTACATATTCATCTTCTGATAGTTCATGGCAAAGTACCATCGCTCTGTAACCTGGAGCTAAGATAATTAGATTCCATTCATTAACTAAACTATCCGTCGTTTCTAAATTAACTAAAGAGACATTTTCTAGCTGACTTGTAGGATGTTTGGGTAACCCACTATCTGGTACTGCGCTAATAATAATGTGACGGCTAGATTGTGCTATTTCTTGATAACGATATGCTTCTTGTAAATACCATTTACCTCTTTGAAATGTGACTAAAACTAATGGTTTTTCTTCATAATTTTTAGGGTTAGTTTGTAATATGTGGTCTTCTAAAGCATGGCATAAAGCTACCAATGTATTTTTGAAATAAACTCCGTAACTAGAGGGAAGTTTTCCTTC
>NZ_JAAHGK010001534.1:0-1583 GCF_010672505.1 Okeania sp. SIO2B9
TCCGAAATAATTTTTTGTTTGTAGTTTTGCTCTAGTCCTTTATACCAATTTGATAAATGTTTGCTACATTTTCTTGAGCGGGGGAGTGGGGCAGGGTCAATTTATTGTCACGCTTAGAAAAATTGATAGGGAGATGGGGAGATTCTTGATATTTGCACAATTAAATGTATTTCATATCCATATAAATATTCTCTGACGACAATGAATTAGCCCTGGGGGAGTGGGCAGGTGGGGGAGAAGTAAAAATAAGAATAATTAACAATAACTAGCTAATAATTATCAAAAAAAGTTATTCAGTCTGTGTTAATTACTTAATATAGCAATTCTCATATTGGTGAGGTACAAAATTCGTTTGTTTTAGGGAGTAGGGAGTAGTAATTCGAGAAACAGGGGATAGAAAAAAAGAAAAACAACTGTATATCACTAATTTGAGAAACGCTATAAAACATTTTTATTATGGCTAATTAATCAGACTTAATATTAGGGCTAAATAGGGCTTGCTGATTAAATATAAAAGCATTGAAATATAAAGACTTTAGCCTTTTTGGGAATGAAAAAAGTGCGCCTGTTTCAGTCTAAAACGCTCAAAAAGTTAGTATTTTAGGCGCATAGTTGGGCAGAAAAATCACTCTTACAATTCTTACTCCTACTTCCTCGCTCATTCCCATTTCTCCCCTCCTGGGAGGGGGAGGGGCGAGGGGTGGGTTGTCTCCTGTCTTCCCCTCCTGGGAGGGGGAGGGACGAGGGGTGGGTTATCTCCTGTCTCCTACCCCTACTAAAATACTTTTTCAGCAAACCCTAAATATTAGGAATAGAGCAAAACTACGAGCCTAATCATAACTGTTTTACCAGACATTATATAAAACTGAAAAATCAAGAAAATATGATCAATAATTATTTTGAATTTGAGCAAGACTTTGTAGAATCTCTACGATGTATTCCCATGATAGTCCGTTATAAATTAGATACCTGCGGAGTTAAATTAAAATTATCTCACTGGCATCAATTTAATCATTTAATTCGTCAAGAGCTAGTAGATAAATCTTGCAGTACACCAGAGGAAATTAAAAATTATCGAGAGTGGCTATATGAGTTAGTAATTAAACATACAGATACTCCTGCTAAAGAATTATCTATAGAACTAAATCCAGCTTGGATGGATGACACAAAAATTCCGGATGCTGTTCAAATTAAAGCTCAAGAAACAGGGGTTGAAATTAAATTAGAAAAATGGAAAAATCTAACTCCACTACAAAGATTTGTTCTGATTAAACTTAGTCGCCCAAGCCATGAAAATAAAAACTTTTTACCTGCTATTAAAGAATTTCAGTTGATGTAATTTTTTAGGGAGCATCTCATAGCAAGCAAAAATACTTTTTTTCTATATATTCCCTGTTGCCTGTTGCCTGTTGCCTGTTGCCTGTTGCCTGTTGCCTAAAAGCGATAATTTTTTGGCTTTATCATTTTCTTTGTGGGTTTAATACCCCACCGTCTACACGGTGTTCAAAATTACTTGGGGTTAGAATCCCCATGTAATTTTCCTCCTGTCTCCTGTCTCCTGTCTCCTGTCTCCTTCTTCAATC
>NZ_JAAHGK010001535.1:0-1583 GCF_010672505.1 Okeania sp. SIO2B9
TAGATATTGGTTGTGGAACAAGAATTTATAGCAAAGAAATTCTCAATCACATTCAATTACAGCAACCGATTATTTGTGTCGATCCTTCTGCGGAAATGCTACAAAAAATTCCGGCAAATAGTCGATTAAATCCTGTAGAAATGGATGGAGTAAAATTCTCTCAAAAACCAGGAATTTATAACAAAATTTTCTTAAAAGAAGCTATCCATTATATAGAGGAAAAATTTCTACTATTCCAGAATTTATAGCAAAGACTAACTCCTAGAGGAATTTTCTTATTATTGCTCTTACCACCCACTATTGAGTATCCTTTATTTGCTAAAGCACTAAAATTGTACGAAAAAAAACAACCTCACTATCAAGAACTAATTGATTTACTTCAAAAAGTAGGTTTTGTTGTCGATTATGATATTATAGAGTACCCTTTAGAATTGCCAAAAAGTCAGTATTTTGAAATGGTAGAAAATCGTTATATGTTTTTGCTTTCTGAATTTAATGATACTGAATTAGCAGCAGGTTTAAAGGAAATGGAAGAGAAATATCAGGATAAATCAGTTTTGAAATTTAGCGATCACATGGTTTTTATAGCAGCAACTAAACCTGAGTATATCTGAAGTCAGTAGGGGTGAATGGCTATTGGCCCCTACGTTCTTGCCATGACTAATCCTGCAATTTGTAAATATACCAGCGATCATTGCTATATATGCTAACTATTCTCTTTTGTAGATAAACGTTGCAGAGATATGCTTGCTGCTTGAGATACTTGAGGATGGCTATCTTTTTCCAAATATTTCAAGGCAGATATACTCTTAGGAGTAGGCATATTTCCTAAAGCTTCTGCTAAACGTTGGCGAATTAACCAATCTTCTGAAAGAGCAAACTTGAGAATATGTTCCACTGCTTCTAAGTCTCCAATTTCTCCTAAAGCCGCGATCGCTGCTTGTTGTATCACCATTTCTTGATTATCTAAAGCATCGATCAATAAATCATGGGCACGGGGATCTTTGAGGTTTCCTAGAGAAACTGCGGCACTGAAACGTACTAACCAACTGGTATCTTCATAAAATGCTCTTGCTAAGGGTTCAAAAGCTCTAATATCCTCCAGATAACCTAACGCCCCCGCAGCATCAGCACGAATTCCATAGTCTGCATCTTTTTCTAACAATTCTACTAAAATTGAGTAGCATTCCTCTGTCTGTTTTACACCCAGGGCAAATACTGCCATGGAGCGTACTGGTAAATTTGGATCATTCAATACTTTTTTAATTAAAGGTACTGCCTCAGTCGCAGATACTTCTCTTAGATGGGCAAGGGCAAGAAGGCGATCGCGAGAATTTTCACTATCTAATTGGACAGATATTTGCTCTAAACTCATATTTTGCATATTTGGCCTTTATTTGTAAAACTTTACATTTATCTTATATTATAGTTATTGACATCCTCCCGACGCTGCTCTGTGAGACAGCGCGGCATTCCCTCACATTGCTGGTAGGGGCTTTCTGTTGCCTTTTGACAGAGGAGCTGCGTTAACATAGTACCCGCCTTCCGGGATTTACTCCCTTCGGGTCTTACAGTGGCTCCAC
>NZ_JAAHGK010001536.1:0-1578 GCF_010672505.1 Okeania sp. SIO2B9
TTCAGGATTTTCACAAGATAAACAACAATTAGCGAAAAATGTAATTAATCGTCAGGACCAAATTATGACACATTTAGGTTCTGTCGTAGAACGAAAAATTACTGCGATGCGTACTCGTTGCCATGGAGATTATCATTTAGAAAACGTTTTATTTACAGGTAAAGATTTTGTAGTTGTTAATTTTGAAGGGGAAGGTGTTCGACCTTTAAATGAACGTCGCATGAAGCGTTCCTTACTTCGAGATATAGCAATAATGTTAGAGTCATTTTATTATGCAGCTAACGTTGCTCTCCAGGAAGAAATTAAAAATGGAATGATTCGTCCTGAAAATTTGCTTGCCATGGAACAATGGTCTACATTTTGGTATAGCTGGGTGAGCATATCTTTTTTAAAAGCTTACCTCAACAATACAATGTCAAGTTCATTCTTGCCAAAAACTGAAGAGGAAATACAGGTACTTTTAGATGTTTATCTCTTAGAAAAAGTTGTTTATGAACTTGATTATGAACTGAATTATCGTCCTGAATGGGTGGAAATTCCTTTGGCACGAATTCAACAGTTAATTCCATGATTGATCGAGAAAGAATTCAGGAGTCAGTCCTCAGAAGTCAGAAGTTGTTTTTATAACGGGGATCTGAGCAAGTCTCCAAAAAGATTTCGCCAATCAAAGCGGGGTTGCGCGACCCAATTATTTTGATAAATAAATGGGTTTAATATCCCCACTAAGTTTGATGATTTGCTGGTACTCAATTAGTTGCGGGTCTGAATACCACTAATTGATTCAGACTCCTTCTTCAAGTCAAAAAAACTTTTATTATACCAATTCTCATGCATTAATGCTATACTAAGGTGACGCTTCATTTATTAAATAGGGTTTGCTGAATAAAGTCTTTTTGCTGGGGTAGGAGACAACCCACCCCTAACTCCTCCCAGGAGGGGAAGACATCTATACTGGAGACAGGAGAAATGGGTCGGGAGCGAGGAAGTAGGAGTAAGAATTGTCAGAATGATTTTTCTGCCCAACTTTGAACCTAAAATACGCCCCATGCATGAGCGTTTTAGACGTGATACCAGGTACTTTTTTCGACCCCAAAAAGGCTAAATTCTTTATATTTCAATGCTTTTAGATTTAATCAGCAAGCCCTAAATAATTAATACAGACAAAGTCCCTTTTTGCTAATTAACAACTCCGTTAATGTTAATTATTCTTATGTTTATTTCTCCCTGTACGGACGTTGCATGCAACATCCCTACCTACTCCCTTACTCAAGAAAATGTAGAAAAATTTTTGAGAAATGGTATTATTTAGAGCCAATTTAGGAATAATAGCTGTGAGTTGATTTTCCAACAAATTTATTAATACTCAATCACAAATTTTGCTAAATTATATCCTTAATAAATGGTTTATTTGACTTGCCATTTATTAGGGATTCATACAACTATTATTTTGCATAAGATGTTTGCATTAACACGATTAGATAAAACTTATCAATAAAATAATTTTATGGCAAGATATATACTGTATTAATTAGCAACATTGTAGTGCTAAAATAAAAGTAAAGTATATAAAAATTGGGA
>NZ_JAAHGK010001537.1:0-1572 GCF_010672505.1 Okeania sp. SIO2B9
TGTTAGACATCAATTAATAGAATTAGCTCCTGAATCAATTAAAAGAGTTAAATTACTAATTAAAAGATACAGGGATGATTATGCAATTTGGGGTCAGGAGTTTGATTTAACATTAAATTCCTCATCATGTTTAACTTGGCCTAATTTTGATGATAATCAACAATATAGATTTGATTCAAAGCCAAAAATTAATACTATCAAAAATAGAAGTTGGAATCATCTCAAAATTAGTAAGATAACTCTAGGGATAGTTGTGGTAATCTTATTCATGGCAGTAGTTGTTTTTATCAGTAAAATGTTAGTGAAGCGATCGCCACAAACAATCAATAGTTTTACCACCTATCCTCAACTATTATTATCAGAAGAAAACTTAATTTAACTTAGTAAATATGACTAATAAAAATATTCTTATTTCTCCTCAGTGGTTAGTAGACCATCTCAATGACCCAGACCTAATCATCATCGACTGTCGTTTTTCTTTAGCTGACCCAGAATTAGGCCAAAAACAATATCAAGCAGGTCATATCCCTGGTGCATTCTATCTAGACCTTAATCAGGACCTTTCCAGCGCAGTACAAAAACATGGCGGGCGTCACCCATTACCCGTTCCTGATAAACTTGGTCAAAAATTAGCAAGTATAGGTGTTAAATACCGAGAGACTCTAATTGTAGCTTATGATGATTCTCGCTTTGCCTTTGCTTCCCGTTTATGGTGGTTATTGACATACATGGGCCATGAAAAAGTTGCTCTTTTAGATGGCGGTTTTTCTGAGTGGCAAAAAAAATATCCAATTACTAATGAAATTTATGCCCCACAAACAGGTTTTTTTGAACCACAAATTCAATCAAAAATGGTAGTAGATATAGAAATAGTTAAAGCAAAAAAAGATTTGCCAGAAGTAGTATTAGTTGATTCGCGAGATAGCGATCGCTACTTAGGAAAACATGAACCTATTGACCCTATTGCTGGTCATATTCCAGGGGCGGTTAATTATCCTTGGAAACAAGTTACTGATGAAAATAGTCAGGCGAAAGTTTCGGAACAAGTTTCTCGCTGGGAAGAAGTAAAAAGTGCTGAGGAAGTTATGGTTTATTGTGGTTCTGGTGTGACTGCTTGTGTGAATTTATGGTCGTTAAAAATGGCGGGTATTAATACAGGAAAACTTTATGCAGGTAGTTGGAGTGATTGGTGTTCTTATTTAGTAGATAATAAGTAACTTCAGTTAACATTTATCAGTTATCAGTATTTCATGGCATAGGGAGACTTGAAACACTGAATTTTGTTGATTTTTACCCATTTCAAGGGGAGGCTTGATACCTGATTTTCTGGTCAAGTAAGAATAAGCAAGAATGATTATATAAAGGATAAAATTAGCATAAATAATCTGATTTTGGCTGAAATAGTTATGGAAGTAATTTTTTATTCTAGGTTTCCTGTAACTCCTGATCTCAAATTATGGTTATGGAAAATATCAGGTATTAAGACAATAAAATTTGATGGAGGTAGTGGTAATTATTGGTGTTCTTATTTGCTAGAGAGTCAATCAACTAAAAGGAGTAATTCAGATGGAA
>NZ_JAAHGK010001538.1:0-1571 GCF_010672505.1 Okeania sp. SIO2B9
TGGAAGACAGGAGAAATGGGAAGTTAGAGAAGGTAGGAGTAAGAATTGTCTCAAGATTGTTCTGCCCAGCTCTTCCCTAAAATACTAACTTTTTGAGCATGAAGAGCTGAAACAGGCGCACTTTTTTTGACAAAAAAAAAGGCACTTGTCTTTATATGTCAATGTTTTTAGATTTAATCAGCAAGCCCTAATTAGCAATAAATGATAAAGTTAGTGTTAATAACTTAATAACTGAAGTGTTGCCTAAGTATAGCATTACTTTTAATAATTGGTATAAGAGGAGAAGAAAGTTTTTTCTGAATGCTATTAAACGGACATGATATAAAACAATGCGACAAAAAAAATTGAGGTGGATTTAAACATAAGTATTAAACCCATCTCGGCAAATTTGTCAGTCAAAATTAATACCCTAAAAAAAATAGAGTATATTAAATACTCTAATTAGTTTCCAAGGTAATTACTGTAACTTCTGGTGGGCAAAATAACCTACCTGGAAAATAAGTTCCTAAACCACGATTCACATATAAATAGTTATTTCCAATTTGATGCAACCCCTGAGACCATTCCCAATACTCAACTATTCTGTGACACTTATCCATGAATGGTACAAAAGGTCGTAAAAATTTAGGTATGAGTCTGCGAACAGGTTCTCGATATTGAGGTAGAGGTCCGATAAATGGTAACCTAATCTGACCCCCGTGAGTATGACCAGACAGTTGTAGGTCAATACGCCATTTTTGTAATACTTTAGCGGTATCGGGATTGTGGGATAAGACGATCCGAGGAACCGTTTCATCTATAGATTCGATGACTGCAGTTGGTTTGAAGTTACTAGACCAATAGTCCTCTAACCCTACTAAAGCTAAACCTGAACCCAGAGGATAGACGACTTGATTCAGCAGAATAGGAATGTCTATACGAGTAAAAGCGTCAATGACTTTATCCCTGGCACCTGGATATTCTTCATCGTGGTTACCGAGTACAGCATAGACACCAGCACGACTTTCGAGATATTTCAATCGCAACACTAAATCATATATAGGTGCAGGTTCATCTGTGATAAAGTCACCTGTAAGTAAAATTAAATCTGGTTCGACTTCATTGGTAATAGCGATCGCTTCAGAAAGCAACCGTTCGGATAGTCGCAGTCCGTCATAATGGAAGTCGGTCAAGTGTACGAGTTTTGTCCCTTGTAAATGATTAGGCAACCCAGTAATTTTCAGGGTCAAGTAATCTACCTGCAATTGGCCTGTCAATATCCTGTGCATGGTACATAAACTATTACTACACTAAGGCGCTTATAGCATAGCAAACCAGAATAAGTTAATATGCATTTAAAATGCGTATTAGCAAGTCAAAAGTTAGAAGTAATAAGAGTTTTACCTTTAACGAGGCACACAATAATAAGTCGTTTATATGCATAACAGCTGATAGAACCCCTAAGCGTATCTTTTATTGAAATACAAAGGCTTCAGGAAAGCCGTTTTAAGGAGCCTAACAACTATAAGGGTTCAGGAAACCGAAAAATTATGAAAAATGACTGCCAGAATCATAAAACCCAGATGGGTATT